>NZ_JCALDY010000018.1:0-111811 GCF_059813095.1 Mycobacterium sp. NGS22 | reverse complement strand
TCTGCTCGCCATCAAAAGGTGCGCTGCAGGAGGTAGTGGCGGCCGGGGTTCTTGCCGTTGTGATCCAGGGACGGTTCGTCGCCGGAGGACACCAGCGTCCAGGCGGGGGCGAAACGTCGCTGGATCTCGGGTAAGTCGATCCCACGCACTCCCGGCGAATGACCGGGGATCATCGCCATGATGAGTAGGCGGGAGCCCGTCGTCGCCACTGCCGTGACCTCACGCACGTAGGCGTCGCGGTCGTCGTCGTTCATGCCGTGTAGGCAGCCGTTGTCGACGATCAACGCGAAGTCCCGGCCCACGCGCGCCGAGCTCAACCGGGTGACGTCGGCGCGGACGAAGTGCACGTCGACACCGGCGGCCCTGGCTTTGACACGGGCCTTGGCGAGAGCCTGTGGCACGTAGTCCACTCCGGTCGCCTGCCATCCGTGCCGGGCCAGATAGATGGAGTTGTCACCGGTGCCGCAGCCGATGTCGAGCGCGGTGCCGGGAGAAATTGCGTTGTCTTCGAGCAGCTCTCGGAGTTTTGCTGCGATGGGGTGCCCGTCCCAAGGGACGAACCCGAGCCGGTAGAACGTCCGGTATTGCAGATGTTTGAGCCGGTGACTGAGCGCCATGACTTTGGCTACGAGGCGGCGGCGGCCAGACGACGCCATTGTTCCCGCGGGAACGACCTGGGGTCGGCTTGGAGCACCTGGACGCAGACATGATCGGCGCCGGCCGACCGGTGCTCGGCGACCCTGCGCAGGATCGCCTCCTCGTCGCCCCACACGATGAGCGCATCGAAGAGCCGATCGCTGATCTGCGACAGGTCGTCTTCGGAGAACCCGCTGCGACGCATGTTGTTGGCATAGTTCGGCATCGCCAAATAGCCGCGCAGCCAATCGGTTCCGATACTGCGCGCCGTGTCGGCGTCGTCGGTGAGGATCGCGGTCTGCTCGGGCAACAGCAACGGTCCCTCGCCCAGCGTCGCACGCGCAGAAGCGGTGTGTTCGGGAGTGACGAGGTAGGGGTGGGCGCCGCGGGCACGGGTCGCCGACAGCTGCAGCATCTTGGGGCCCAGCGCGGCCAGCACCCGGCTCTCGACGGGCACCGGGTGCGCTGCCGCGTCCAATTCGTCCAGGAACGAGGTCGTCGCCGCGAGCGGTTTGCGGTACCGGCCGGGATTGCCGGCGTCGATCAACGGGGCATGACTGACTCCGATGCCGAGCAGAAAACGATCCCCGTGCTCGGCGACAAGCCGGGCATGGGCTGCGGCGACATCGTCGGGGGAGTTCATCCACAGATTGAGAATTCCAGTGGCGATCACCGTGCGTTCGGTCGCAGCGAGTAGGCGTTCCACCGCCTCGAGCACCGATCCGCTGACATCCGGAATCCACAGCGCCGCGAAACCGAGTTCGTCCAATTCCGCTGCAGCGTCGGCAGCTTCGGCGGCATCACCGTAGCGCAGTTGACTGCTCCACACTCCTACACCGGACAGTTCCACTCGGCTCATCCTTTCTTCCGCGACCCTGGCTCCATGGTGCCAAACGGATAATCCCGGCTCGTGGCATGGGGCCTCCCGCGCAGGTCTAGAGTCCGTCCTATGCGCTTCGGTCTTTTCATCCCGCAGGGCTGGCGGATGGATCTCGTCGGCATCGAACCCGAACGGCACTGGGCGGTGATGCGCGACCTGGCCACCTATGCAGACGGCGGGGCCTGGGATTCGTTGTGGGTGTACGACCACTTCCACACGGTGCCGCTGCCCACGGACGAAGCCACCCACGAAGCATGGACGCTGATGGCCGCCTACGCCGCCGTCACCTCGCGAATCAAGCTCGGCCAGATGTGCACCGCGATGAGCTACCGCAACCCGGTCTATCTGGCCAAGGTGGCGGCCACCACCGACGTCATCTCGGGCGGGCGTGTCCAGATGGGCATCGGCGCGGGTTGGTACGAACACGAATGGCGCGCTTACGGTTACGGTTTCCCCTCGGCGGGAGCGCGGCTGGCCAGGCTGGACGAGGGCGTGCAGATCATGCGCGACGCCTGGCGTGACGGCAAGGTCAGTTTCGACGGCAGGCACTATCAGGTAGACGGCGCGATCGTCGCACCGAAGCCGCTGCAGGACAATGGTATTCCGTTGTGGATCGCGGGCGGCGGGGAAAAGAAGACACTGCGGATCGCCGCGCAGTACGCGCAATACACCAACTTCACTCCGGAACTCGAAGCGTTCGCGCACAAGTCCGAGGTACTTGCCGAGCACTGCCGCAACCTGGGCACCGACTTCGACGCGATCGTCCGGTCGGCCAACTTCACCACCGTCGTCGGGACCTCGGAGGCCGACGTCGCCGACCGCACCAAACGGGTGCGGGACCGATTGGCCGGCTATGTGCCTGAGGCGCTGGCGGATTCGATGGTCGGCGGCATCCCGGATTCGGCGTCCGGCACACCCGAGCAGGTCATCGAGCGGTTGACCAAGGTGCGCGACCTCGGGTGTGAATACGCGATCTGCTATTTCCCCGAGGCGGCTTACGACCGGTCCGGCATCGAGTTGTTCGAGCGCGAAGTGATTCCAGCGCTGAGTTAGTCACCGGTGCGCGTGAAGGTCTGGGTGAAGTCGGTGTTCACCGCGCACGCGCCGGTCTGCTCCTGGTGCCCGTTTCCGCTCAGCGACGGGATGGGATCCTGCGCCGGCGCGGGCAATGGAAACCGCGCGGTCACACTGAAATGCAGGGTGCCGCCGGCGGGACAGACGTAGTCAGCCTCTTCGCTCTGGGTCCAGCTGCCGCCGACGAACACCAGCGGTATGTCACTCGCGGGTCCGTGCAAATAGCTCATGCACCGTTCGCCGGTGCGCACGCATCTGGTGGTGACGGTCTGCTCTTCGGCCTGGCCGGGCGTCCCGTCGGGGTACCTCCGTTCGACGCGGTAGCGGCCCCGCAGCGCTTCGGCGGGCGAGGCCACCCGCGGCGGCAAAGTAGCGGGATCGGCCACTGCGCCGACGTCGACATCGCCGGTGCGGGTGAAGGTCACGGTCCGCTTGTACCGGCAGGTGTTGGCCGACGTCGCAGTGAACTCGCCGGACAGCGTGCCGTCGAGACCTGACTGCAGCACGAGAACCTGCCAGTATTCGGATGAGGTTCCACGACATTGTTCGGAGCCGAAAGAAACGGCGATCCAACGGCTTTGGACTTCGTCGAACACCAGATTCGCCGCGAAGACGACGTCGCCGCTGAGTTTGGTCGCCGTCGCGACACAGGCCGCGCCCCGGCATACCGAACGCAATCCGTAACTGGCCGTGCTCGGCGCCGGACCCTTGCCGTTGCCGTCGAGATCGGTGGCAACGGCGAAGTCGGCACGATAGGTCCCGTTCAACGGGCCGGGGGTGGGCGGGAGCGTGGTCGTCGTGGTCGGCATCGGGCTGACGGCGGGGGGTGTGACGGCAGGTGCGGGACTGTCCCGAAAGAGTCGGACCCCGACGAAGACGCCGGCGGCGATCAACAACGCCACGCCCGTCAGCGCCCCGATCAGGACCCGCGGGCGGCGCCGGGCCGGCGCGGCAACAGGAAGGGTTGGCGCGGCAACGGGAAGGGCCGGCGCGGTGGCGGTGAAGGCGGCCACCGCAGCGGCAGGTAGCTCGCCGCGCGCATACCGGCTCAGCTGAGCCGCGAAGTCGCCGCAACTGGCGTACCGGCTCCCCGGCTCTTTGGCCATGGCTTTCATGAACACCAGATCCAGCCCCGCCAAGTCAGGCCGCCGCACGCTGATCACCGGTGGCGGAGCGAACACATGCTGGGTGACCACCACAGTGGGATTGACATCCGGATAGGGCGGCTCACCGGTCAACGCGTGAAAGGCGGTGCAGGCCAACGCATACTGGTCGGCACGCCCGTCGACCGGATCGCCCCTGAGTTGCTCGGGAGCGGCGTAACTCACTGTGCCCACGGCCATGTCGGTCTCGGTCAGGCGGGCCGAATCGTCCATGCGGCGCGCGATCCCGAAATCGGACAGGTAGACGCGGCGGGCCTGTCCGCCGCCGGGCTCGGCGAGCAGGATGTTGGCCGGCTTGACGTCGCGGTGCAGCAAGCCGCGGTGATGGGCGTAGTCCAGCGCCGAAGCGACCGCGGCGACGATCGGCGTCACTTCGGCGACTGCCAAACCCCCGCAATGGCTTTCGTCCAGCATCCGGGCGAGGTCGGTGCCCGCCACGTAATCCATCGAAATCCAGAACTGGCCGTCGTGCTCGCCGCGGTCCTGGATCCCGACGATGTGCGGATGGGACAAACCGGCCGCCAGCTCGGCCTCGCGAATGAAGCGCGCCCGGTACTCGACGTCGTGGGTGAGCTCCAACGGCAGGACCTTCAGCGCGTCCTCGCGCGGCAACCGCGGGTGCGTCGCCAGATACACCGTGCCCATCCCGCCGGCACCCAGCACCCGCAGGATCGTGTATCCGGCGAACACCTGGCCAGCTTGCAGCACCATTTTGCTAATCGCCTGTGCGCGTCAATGTTTCGTCGAAGTCTATGCTGACCGCACAAGCCCGCGTCTGTACCCAGTGACCGTGGCCGGTGAGCGAAGGCAACGGATCCTCCACCGGTTGCGGCATCGGAAACGTCGCGTTGGCGTTCAAGGTCGCGGGGTTGCCGTCGGGACACTTGCCGGTGCTCGAGTCGGCCCAGGTCCAGTTGCCTCCGGCGAAAACCAATGGCACATCACCGGATTTGGAATGGAAATAGCTCATGCAGCGGTCACCGGTTCGCAGGCAGTTCGTGTCGATACCGGAGTTTCCCATCAGTTGCGGACTACCGCCGGCAAAGGTACGGGTGAGTTGGTAGTGACCGTGAAACGCCTCGGCCGCGGACGCCGACCGCGGTGGCAGCGTGGCCGGATCGGGCAGTCCGGCGTCGGCATCACCCGTGCGGGTGAAGGTGACGGCCCGCCGTTCCTGACAGTTGTTACGCGAGGTCCGGGTTTGCTCGCCGGTCAGTGTGCCGTCCGGACGCGCCTGCAGCCGGAAGACCTCCCAGATCTCTCCGGCTTTGTCACGGCATTGGGTCGTCGAGAGCGCCACCGCCACCCAGCTGCCCCGCACTTGGTCGAAGACCAACGTCGACGCGAAACTGCGCTCCCCGGTCAAGCGGGACGCCGTCGCCACGCATCCGGCCCCGCCGCACGTCGAGCGCACCCCATAGGTACCTGTCGACGGTTGCTCGTCGGGAACCTGGTTGCCGTCCAGATCGCCGACCGGGCCGAAATCGACGCGGTAGGTACCGGTGAACGGACCCACCGGCGCGGTGGTCGGGGCCGGCGGTGCGGGACTGCTCGCGCTTGGAGCGTTCGGGGCGGAGCGCGGTCGGGGCTGGTTCAGTTTGACGCCGACGAACACGCCGCCGACGATCAGCAACGCGACCGCCGTGAGGGCGGCGATCAGCACGGCCGGGCGTTGCCACCAGTGTTGCCGGGGCTGGGCCGGCAATGGCGGTAGAGCGATCGAAGGCTGGGTCTGCCTGGCGTGCAATGCAATTGGGGTGTCGTGGTGGTACGGGGTCAAGTGCGCGCTCAGTTGCGCGGCGAACTCGCTGCAACTGCTGAACCGGCCGGCGGGGTTCTTCGCCATGGCCCTGGCGAACACCGGGTCCAGTGCGCTGAGTTCCGGCCGGCGCGCACCGACCGAGGGAGGCGGGGCGCTGACGTGTTGGGTGATCACCACGGTCGGATTGCTGTGCGTGTAGGGCGGGGCGCCGGTCAGTAAGTGAAAGGCGCTGCACGCCAACGCGTATTGATCGGCACGGCCGTCGACGGCTTCGCCTTTGAGTTGTTCGGGTGCCGCGTAGGCGACGGTGCCCACGGCGAAGTTGGCGGCGGTCAGCCCGGAGGAATCGTCCATGCGGCGGGCGATGCCGAAGTCGGCCAAATAGATTCGGCGGGCCTGGCCGTCGTCGGGCTCGGTGAGCAGGATGTTGGCGGGCTTGACGTCCCGGTGCAGCAGACCGCGGTGATGGGCATAGTCCAGCGCCGACGCGACAGCGCTGACCACGGAGACTGCTTCGTCGACGGGCATGCCGCTCTGATAACGCTCGCCGAGCAGATGGTGGACGTCGGTGCCGGCCACGTAGTCCATCGAGATCCACAGTCGGCCGTCGTTCTCGCCGCGGTCGTAGATGCGCACGATGTTCGGATGCGACAGACCCGCGGCCAAGTCAGCCTCGCGGGCGAAGCGCGACCGGTATTCCGGGTCGTCAGTGACCTCGGCCGGCAGCACTTTGAGCGCGTCCTCGCGCGGCAGCCGCGGATGCGTCACCAGGTACACCTTGCCCATCCCGCCGGCGCCGAGCACCCGCAAGACCGTGTAGCCGGCAAAGACCTGGCCAACTTCGAGGGACATGGGCAAATCGTAAATCGTGGCCGCCAGCTACCGAGCCCAACAACGAGAACCAGATTTCCACAAAAGCGGAACGCTGTTGTACGTTTGGTGAGTCAATATTCTCGCGTCCGATGGAGGACCTGCGATGCCGAAAGCATTGGCCCCAGAAATCTCGACCTGGCCCGACGAGAATCCCCAATTGATCGGCAGTCGCTGCGGTGACTGCGACGCCACCACATTCCCCATCCAGCAACGTTGTCCGCGTTGCAGTTTGGGCAACATGAGTGAGGTGTTGCTACCCCGGCGGGGCAGCCTGGTCGCGTGGACCACGCAGGGTTTCCCGCCCGGCGCGCCGTACGCCGGGCCGACCGGCAAGGAGTTCGTTCCGTTCGGGGTGGGCCTGGTACAGCTCGGCGACGTGATCCGCGTCGAGGGCCGGCTGACCGAGAACGACCCTGCCAAGCTGCAGTTCGGCCAGGAGGTGGAGCTGACCTTCGTCCCGCTGACCACCAACGAGGACGGCGAGGAGATCCTCACCTTCGCGTTCGAACCGGTCGCGACGGGAGCGTGAGATGAGCAACGACGTCGCCATCATCGGAGTGGGCCTGCACCCGTTCGGCAGGTTCGACAAGACCGCGATGCAGATGGGTGCCGAGGCCATCCAGTCCGCGTTGACCGACGCCGGGCTGGAGTGGAAGGACATCCAGTTCGGCTTCGGCGGCAGCCACGAGGTGTCCAACCCGGACGCGGTGACCCGGCTGGTCGGGTTGACCGGCATCACCTTCACCAACGTGTTCAACGCCTGCGCCACCGCCGCCAGCGCCATTCAGCAGACGGCCGACACGATCCGGTTGGGCAAGTACGACATCGGCATTGCCATCGGCCTGGACAAGCATCCGCGTGGCGCGTTCACCGACGACCCCGCCAAGCTGGCGCTACCGCAGTGGTACGCCCAGAACGGCCAGTTCGTCACCACCAAGTTCTTCGGGATGAAGGCCAACAAGTACCTGCACGACCACAACATCTCCCAGGCCACGCTGGCCAAGGTCGCCGCGAAGAACTTCCGCAACGGTGCGTTGAACCCCAACGCATTCCGGCGCAAGCCGATCTCCGAAGAGGAGATCCTCAACTCGGCGGTGCTTAACTACCCCCTGACGCAGTACATGTTCTGTGCGCCCGACGAAGGCGCCGCCGCGGTCGTCATGTGCCGGGCCGACATCGCGCACAAGTACACCGACAAACCCGTCTATGTGCGGGCCTGTGAGATCCGGACCCGTCGCTACGGCGCCTACGAGGTGCACGCCACGTTCGCGCCGCTGGACGAGGATGTCTCGCCGACGGTGTACGCGTCCAAGGCTGCCTACGAGGCGGCCGGGATCGGGCCCGAGGACGTCGACGTGGCTCAGTTGCAGGACACCGATGCCGGCAACGAGGTCATTCACATGGCCGAGACGGGCCTGTGTGCCGACGGTGAGCAGGAGAAGTTGCTGGCCGACGGCGCCACCGAGATTCACGGGTCGATGCCGGTCAACACCGACGGTGGTCTGATCGCCAACGGCGAGCCGATCGGCGCGTCGGGCCTGCGGCAGATGCACGAGCTGGTGCGCCAGTTGCGCGGCGAGGCCGGCGAGCGCCAGGTGCCGGGCAACCCGCGGGTGGGCCTGGCGCAGGTGTACGGCGCGCCGGGCACCGCGTCGGCGACGATCCTGTCGCTCTAGCTTGCCGAGCAGACACAGAATCGCGTAATGCGGCGCTTTTCGTGCGATTCTGCGTCTGCTCGCGCGGGAAGGCGCGCTAAATGGCGGGGCCGAGCAGGTCGTCGGCATCGCGGATGATGTAGCCGTAGCCCTGCTCGGCCAGGAAGCGCTGCCGGTGCGCGGCGTATTCGGCGTCCAGGCTGTCGCGGGCCACCACCGAATAGAAGATGGCGCCACCGCCGTCGGACTTGGGCCGCAGCAGCCGGCCCAACCGCTGCGCCTCCTCCTGGCGGGACCCGAAGGTTCCCGAAACCTGCACCGCCACAGAGGCTTCCGGTAGGTCGATGGAGAAGTTCGCGACCTTGGACACCACCAGTGTGGAGATCTCGCCGGTGCGGAACTTGTCGAACAGTTCCTCGCGCTCCCGCGTCTTCGTCGAGCCCTGGATCACCGGGGCGTCCAACTCGGCGCCGAGCTCGTCGAGCTGGTCGAGGTAGGCTCCGATCACCAGTGTCTGCTCACCGGGGTGGTTCTTCAGAATCGACTTGACCACAGCGATTTTGGTGTGCACGGTCGAGCACAGCTTGTATCGTTCCTCGGGCTCTGCGGTGGCATACATCATCCGCTCGTTGTCGGTCATCGTGACCCGGACTTCCACACACTCGGCCGGTGCGATCCAGCCCTGAGCCTCGATGTCCTTCCACGGCGCGTCGTAGCGTTTCGGCCCGATCAGCGAGAACACGTCGCCCTCGCGACCGTCCTCGCGAATCAAGGTGGCGGTCAACCCGAGTCGCCGCCGCGACTGCAAGTCTGCGGTCATCCGGAACACCGGCGCCGGCAGCAGATGAACCTCGTCGTAGATGATCAGTCCCCAGTCGCGGCTGTCGAAAAGCTCGAGGTGCCGGTACTCGCCCTTGGTGCGACGGGTGACCATCTGATACGTCGAGATGGTGACCGGCCTGATCTCCTTACGCTCGCCGGAGTATTCGCCGATCTCGTCCTCGGTCAACGAGGTACGCGCCACCAACTCGCGCTTCCACTGCCGGGCCGCGACGATGTTGGTGACCAGGATCAGCGTCGTCGCTTGCGCCTTGGCCATCGCGGCCGCGCCGACCAGCGTCTTGCCCGCGCCGCACGGCAGCACCACCACACCGGACCCGCCGGCCCAGAACGAGTCGGTGGCCAGCTGCTGATAGTCGCGCAACTCCCAGCCCTCGGGTTCCAGGCTGATCGGGTGCGCTTCGCCGTCCACGTAGCCGGCGAGATCCTCTGCGGGCCAACCGATCTTGAGCAGCATCTGCTTGACCCGGCCACGCTCGCTGGGATGCACGACCACGGTGTCGTCATCGATGCGCGCGCCCAGCATCGGGGCGATCTTCTTGTGGCGCAGCACCTCCTCGAGCACCGCGCGGTCGAAGCTGACCAGCGTCAGGCCATGCGCGGGATGCTTGACCAGCTGCAACCGGCCGTAGCGGGCCATGGTGTCGACGATGTCGACCAGCAGCGGCTGCGGCACCGCGTAGCGGGAAAAGCTGACCAGCGCGTCGACGACCTGTTCGGCGTCGTGGCCGGCCGCGCGCGCGTTCCACAGCGCCAGCGGCGTGATCCGGTAGGTGTGCACGTGTTCGGGTGCGCGTTCCAGCTCGGCGAACGGTGCGATGGCGGCGCGTGCCGCCCCGGCCAGCTCGTGGTCGACCTCGAGCAGCACCGTCTTGTCGGACTGCACGATCAGGGGTCCGTCGGACATTCAGCGCCACTCCTCTTCATCGCTGCGCTCTGCATCGTCGTCGGCACGCATAGCACCATTATCATTCGTCGGCCGACATCACTGAGGTGATGCGGTGGATGGCGAAGTCCCGCATCCGCCCCGAGGCCGCGTCGAAGGCCACCAGCTGGCCGCCCTTGATCAGGACCGGAGTCACCACCCGCTGCGTCGCCACCCCGGCCGCGTCGAGGTAACCGATCAACACCGTCTCCCGGTCACGCGCGGCGCGCTGCAGCAACGACATCGCGACCGCGGGGTCCACGCGCAGGTTGCCGAACGGTGCGGCGGTCACCGTGCGCAACACCGCGACCACCGCCTGCAGCGTGTCGCTGCTGGGTCGGGGCGGTGGCCGATAGGGCCGGCGATGCTGCAATGCGGGTACCCGCGCGCCTCGGGAACGGACGTCGACGATCGCACCGGTGGAGTCCTCGGCCGCCGGAGCAAAACCTGCCGAGCGCAAGGCGACGAGTACGTCGGCGATCGGCGCCGGCGACACCGCCACCGTGGGTGCCAACGCGCGCAGCTGTAGCTCCTCCAACGCGGGTACCGCGATGGCCTGAGCCAACAGCGCGGGGTCCTCGCAGCGCACGAACGACGCTGCCATGCCAATGCGCAGCTGCCCGTGCCGGCGGGCGACGTCGTCGATGAGGTAGGTGAGTCCTTGCGGCACCGCGGTTTTCGAGTGGCCGGCGAAGAAGGCGTGCATCCAGTCCGCGGTCTTGCCGATGTCGAGTGCGTGCCGGATGGACTGCTCGCTGACCCGGTAAACCATTGCCGCGCCGGCGGATTCGACGGTGGCGACGGTGGCCAGCTCGTCGGCGAGGTCACGCTCCAGGGGGCCGGGCACCACCACCGTGAGGTCGGCCTGCACCAGGAAGTGGTCGATCGGTCGGGGCAGCGCGCGGGACATCGCATCAAGCACAGCCCCGACGTCGTCGCCCCGTTCCAGCAGCGTCCGCCCGGGGGTGCTGATCGCGCCGCGACCCACCAAACCCAGCGCCTGGCCCTCGGACAGCAGATCGGCAACCGGCTCCGGTTGCAGCCGTCGGGCCCAGCGCGGGCGGTGCCAGATCAGCGCGGCCGACGCCGACGTCGCGTCCACCCCGCCGCCCGCCGGCAACCCGGCGAGCATGCTCAACAGCAGTCGCCGGTCCAGTGGCGCGGCCGTGGAGAACAGCGAATCCGACAGCGCCCCATACGGTTTGCCGTCGGGGCCGCGACCACCGATCAGCGCGGGCCGGCCGGGCAGGTCCAGCCAGGTGTCGGCGAGCAGGAACCAGCGATCGGCGGTGCCCAGGGTGCGGTACCGGTCGACCGCCGTCGTCGGCGCCCAGTAGGGACCCTCGCCATAGTCGGGCTCGGGATCGGGCACACCGCTACCGATCAGCCCCGCCGCTGACGCAAGCTCGAGGATCAGGCCCAGGCGTGAGTCCTCGATGCCGGTCGCCTTGGCCAGTCTCCTGAGCTCCCGGACGCCGAGACCGCCGCTACGCAGCTCGGAAACCGGTGCCGCGCTGAGGGTTTCCAGCAGCACGTCGACCTCGCGCAGCAGGTCGATGACTGCCCCGGCGGCCGCCGCGTCCACGTCCGCGGGTTTGGCGGTCAAGACCACCGGGTCCGGAGCGGTCAGTTGCATCGGGCCGGGGTTTTCACCGCGCAGCACCTGCCCGACATGACGGGGCAGGATCACCGTCTCGGCGTCGAGGCGGCGCAGCAGACCGGTCGCCAGCAGCTGCGGCACCGGCCGCTCCGGCGGCGCGCCCGGCGCCGCATCGCGGGTGCGGCCAATCGGGGACCCTTCGAGCAGTTTGTCCAGAACGTCACGCTGCTGCTCGTCGATCCGGTCGATCAGGGCGGCGATGTGTTCCCCGGAGTGGGTGCGGTCCTCGAGGGTGACCTGACCGGGATACCACGGCAGCGCGGCGCCGGCGTCGGCAGCCACTCGCACCGCCGTATCGCCCCAAGCCAGGGCGCGCTGCCGCAGATCGTCCAGGGCCGCCAGCACGTCGGGTTGCGGCGCATGCTCACCGAGCAGCGTGGTGAGTTTGGCGACGGGCACCGGTTCGGTGTCGGCCTGCAGCACCAGCAGCGCGTCGAGGACAGCCAGGCGCAGGAAATCCAGGTCGTCGGTGGCAGCCTTGACCGACTGACGTGCCTGGGCACGCGCGGCCAGCGCCGCAATGCTGCCCGGCGGGGGCTGGGCAAGGTCCGGTCGCAGCTCCAACAGCAGGATCAGCCGCTCGTCGGGCAAGTCGGCCAGCCAGGACCCCAGCGGGATATCCGGGGTGTGTTCGGTCATCGAAAAACAAGCCTAGGCCCGAGGCGCGGCCTACCGTCGCGTGCGGTTGTCGGACCTGTCAGAATGGGACGCGTGGCTGACTCACGTAAGGCAAAGTATGTGGACAACGGCTGGCCCACTACGGACCCGGACGACCACGCGGTGAGCGAACTCGTCACCGACCGCACGGGCGCGCTCTCCCCCTTCGGGGAAGTGGTGTTTCCAGTGCCCGCCGACGAGTTGCCCTATCTGCATCCGGTGACGGTTGCCACCTGGTAGGTCCGGCATGACCGGGGCTGAGGCCGTCGACGGCGCCTCCGACCTACCCACGCTGTCGCACCTGGATGAGCGGGGCGCCGCCCACATGGTCGACGTCACCGACAAACACACCACCCGGCGCATCGCTGTGGCCGCCGGCGCCCTGCGCACCACTGCTGAAGTGGTGGCGCTCATTTCCAGCGGCGGACTGCCCAAAGGTGATGCGCTGGCGACGGCCCGGGTGGCCGGCATCCTGGCCGCCAAGCGCACCAGTGACCTGATCCCGTTGTGCCACCAGTTGGCGCTTACCGGAGTCGACGTCGACTTCACCGTCGGCGATGAGGAGATCGACATCACTGCAATGGTGCGCAGCACCGACCGAACGGGGGTGGAGATGGAGGCTTTGACAGCGGTCAGCGTCGCGGCCCTGACCTTGTACGACATGATCAAAGCGGTCGACCCGGCGGCTCGCATCGACGGTGTCCGGGTACTCAGCAAAGAAGGCGGCCGCAGCGGAAGTTGGGTGAGACCATGAGTCGGTCGGCGCGGGTCATCGTAGCCTCTACCCGGGCCGCGTCCGGTTCCTACACCGACGAATGCGGACCGATCATTGTTGAATGGCTTGGCCAGCAAGGCTTTTCGACGGAGGAGCCACGCGTGGTCGCCGACGGCAATCCCGTCGGGGAAGCGCTGAACGACGCACTCGACGACGACGTCGACGTGATCCTGACGTCCGGCGGCACCGGGATCTCACCCACCGACACCACGCCGGAGCAGACGGTGGCGGTGCTGGACTTCGTCGTCCCCGGACTGGCCGACGCGATCCGGCAGGCCGGCCTGCCCAAGGTGCCGACGTCGGTGCTCTCGCGCGGGGTGTGCGGGGTGGCCGGGCGCACGTTGATCGTCAATCTGCCGGGCTCGCCCGGTGGCGTCCGGGACGGCCTCGGGGTGCTTGCCGGAGTCCTCGACCACGCGCTCTCGCAACTCGCCGGCGAAGATCACCGACGATGAGCCTGGTCCTGCGCGCCGCAGTGACCGACCAGCCGATCTCCCTCGCCGAGCACGAAGCGCTGGTGAACCATCAGTCCGCCGGGGCCGTCGTCGGGTTCGTCGGCGCGATCCGCGACCACGACGGCGGACGACCGGTTACCCGCCTCGAGTACTCCGCGCACCCGTCGGCACCCGAAGTGTTTGCTGACGTGGTGGCCGAGGTGGCCGGACGGGCCATCGGAGTCCGGGCCGTCGCGGCCAGCCACCGCGTGGGCGTGCTGCACATCGGGGAGGCCGCGCTGGTGGCCGCCGTGGCGGCCGACCATCGACAGCAGGCGTTTGCTACCTGCGCGGCTCTGGTAGACGCCATCAAGGAGCGGCTACCGGTGTGGAAGCACCAGTTCTTCGGCGACGGGTCCGAAGAGTGGGTGGGTTCGGCCTAGGCCGTCAGCTGACGGGACCCGCCACCAAGGCGTCGAGCGCGTCGTTGCCGGCGATGTCCTGGTCCACGATGGCCTGCCACAGCTGCTGCGTGTAGCCGACGGTGGACACCTCGTGGATGTCGGCGGGGATGCCGGCATCGGCCGGGGGCGGCACGTCGCCGGGTTGGAAACCGGTCTCCACGACGGCCGGAGCCGGCGCGGGCGGCAGGTCGCCGGGCGCGGGCGGCAGGTCGCCGGGGGCCGGAGCCTCTTCGACCGGTGCGGGCGGCAGGTCGGCCGGTGCGGGAGGCAGGTCGGCGGGTGCGGGAGGCAGGTCGGCCGGGGGCGGGACGAGGTCCGCGGGGGCCGGCGGCAGCTCGACGGGAGCGGGAGCGATGTCATTGCCGACCAGCTGCACCTCGGGCGCCTCCACGGGCGCCGGCAGTTCCGCGGGCGGGGGCAGCTCGCCGTTCAGTCCGGGCGCGTCCAGCGGCTGGTCTGAGGGCAAGCCGGCCGGCTGGGGCAGAACGTTGCGGGGCGACGGCCCGGACAAACCGGTGCCGCACACCGGCCAGGCGCCGCGACCTTGGGTGGCCAGCACCCGCTCGGCGACGGCGATCTGCTGGTCCTTGCTGGCCAGCTGGGCGGACGGAGCGAACTCGCCGCCACCGTGCGAGGACCAGGTGCCGGCGGCGAACTGAACGCCGCCGTAGAACCCGTTGCCGGTGTTGATGGCCCAGTTGCCGCCGGACTCGCAGCGGGCTACTGCATCCCATTCGGCATCGGTGGCCGCAGCCGCCTGGCCGGCCATCGCGATGGCACCGCCACCGAGGACCGTGCCGGTGAAGGCGATCTTTGCGACGCTGACGCTCGAAGTAGTGGGCTTACGATGCCGTCCACTCATACGCTCAGAAATTCCTCTCGTGTACACGCCTGCGAGGTCAGCTGTCGGGTTCGGGTGGGAGAGGTCACCCGGCCGCGGTCGATCTACGTTGATACGACGTCGGCTTCACCCCAAGGGCCCGTAAACGGTCCCGGTCCGAGCTCGGCGGACCTGGTGGGTCCCCCGCCTCCATCCGCGGGTCGGAACCCCTCGCCTAATGGATGGAGCTAGGCGCGTGCTAGGCGAGGGCGGGCCCGTCTCTCGGGTTGGGTGACGAACCTGTCGAGGACGGTAGCGGTTAAACGCGTTCTCGTCACGTTCAACGAAAGTCGGCGTTTTGGTCACATCGGCGTCGCAAAACACCAGGAAGCCCCGACGTTTGCGCAGCTCATAGCACCCGAAATCAGAGCGTGGCCGGGTTGTTATCGATCCGTTACGTGATCTATTTCACAGTTTCAACCGCCGGCGAACGGCGGAAGGACATCAACCGTGTCGCCGGCGGATAACGCCGTGGCCTCATCTCGGACAGCAATTCCGTCGCGCAGATAGGAGCAGCGGCTCAGTACCGTCGCAAGTCGCGTGTCCCGCCGGGCGAGGGTTTCCACCAGTTGGGCGACCGTCACATCGGAGGGCAGCGTGAGCGTCTCCGACTCGGTTCCCGCGGCCGCCCGCGCGGCGGCGAAGTAGCGGACGGTGACCTCGATCTGAGACCGCTCAGCCACCGATCGCACTCATCGGACGGTCGGGCTGGACAAATCCGGGCTCGTTGATGCCGTGGCCGGCGGGCTTGGCCCACATCGCCGCGCGCCACGCCGCCTCGATGGCGTCGTCGTCGGCGCCGCCGCGCAACAGACGCCGCAGATCGGTCTCCTGGGACGAGAACAGGCAGCTTCGAACCTGGCCGTCAGCGGTCAGCCGGGTGCGGTCGCACGTCGCACAGAAGGCGTGCGACACCGAGGCGATCACACCGACTTTCCCCGCAGGCGTATCCGGTCCGGCGTCGACCAACCAGAGTTCGGCCGGAGCCGAACCGCGCGGCGCCGGATCGGGCCGCAGGCCAAAGTGTGGCCGCAGCGCCGCCAGCACGTCGTCAGCGCGCAGCGTCGCGTGCCGTCGCCATCGATGGTCCGCGTCCAGCGGCATCTGTTCGATGACGCGCAACTGGTAGCCGTGCTGCAGGCAGTACCGCAACAGCTCGACGACGTCGCGGCGACCGGTTTCGGGGTCCAGCACGGCGTTGACCTTGACGGGCGACAGACCGGCTTGTTGCGCGGCGGCCAGGCCGGCGAGCACGTCGTGCAGCCGATCGCGACGGGTGATGGCGGCGAAGTGCGCGGGGTCGACGCTGTCCAGCGACACGTTGACCCGATCCAGGCCCGCGGCGGCCAGTGCCCCCGCCCGCCGGGCCAGGCCGAGGCCGTTGGTGGTCAGGGAAATCTCCGGACGCGGCGAAAGTTCGGCTGCCGCGGCGACCACCTGCTCGAGGTGGCGGGCCAGCAACGGCTCGCCTCCGGTGAACCGCACGGCGGTGACGCCGAGCCGGGTCACCGCGATGCGCAGCAGCCGGGCCAGTTCGTCGGGTTGCAGCAGCTGTTCTCCGGCCAGCCAGTTCAGCCCGTCTTCGGGCATGCAGTAGGTGCAGCGCAGATTGCAGCGGTCGGTGAGTGAGACCCGCAGATCCGTGGCGACGCGTCCGTAGGTGTCGAGCAACGGGCCGGCCAGCGTGGGCCGGTGTTTGCTGGGCCGGGGAACCGCCGGCAATCCCAGCGCGGTCAGCGTCATGCCGAGGCTCGCGAGGGCCAGTCGGCGGGGACGATCTCCTTGCCGAGCGGAACCAGCGACACCGGGATCAACTTCAGGTTTGCCAGTGCCAGCGGGATCCCGACGATGGTGACGGCCATCGCGATCGCGCTCGTCAGATGCCCGATCGCCAGCCAGAGCCCGCACAGCAGCACCCAGATGACGTTGCCGATCACCGCGCCCGTCCCGGCACCCGGCTTCTCCACGATGGTCCGGCCGAACGGCCACAACGCATACGACGCGATCCGTAGGGCGGCGAAGCCGAACGGGATGGTGACGATCAGCAGAAAGCAGACGAGCGCGGCCAACAGGTATCCGAGGGCCAGCCAGAGGCCACCGAATACCAGCCAGATGACGTTCAGAACCAGGCGCATATCTCCTCCAGCGGTACCGCCAGCCTACCGAGTGTCGGGTAAACCGGAATGCTGGGCGGACAATCAGCCGAGTAGGATCTGTGATCGTCATCGCGTCCTGAACATAAAAGGACGCGTCTTTGTGTTGTAACGCCAGATCCGTCAGACAGCAGGTGAGAGCAGTGCCGACCGGCAAAGTGAAGTGGTACGACTCCGAGAAGGGGTTCGGCTTCCTGTCGCAGGAGGACGGTGAGGACGTCTACGTCCGCTCCTCGGCGTTGCCCGCGGGAGTCGAGGGCCTCAAAGCCGGCCAGAAGGTCGAGTTCGGCATTGCCTCGGGACGGCGCGGACCACAGGCGTTGAGCCTCAAGCTGCTCGACTCGCCGCCGAGTCTGTCCCGGACCCGCCGGGAGGCCGCGCGCCGCGAGGCGCCCGCCGAGCACAAGCACAGCCCCGACGAGTTGCACGGCATGGTCGAGGACATGATCACGCTGCTGGAGAGCACCGTGCAGCCCGAGTTGCGCAAAGGTCGCTACCCGGACCGCAAGACGGCCCGGCAGATCTCCGAGGTGGTCAAGGCCGTCGCGCGGGAGTTCGAGGCGTAGCCCGGGCTCGGCGTTACCCGTGCAGGTTAGCGGGTACTCAGACCTCGTTGGGACGGCGTCAACGAGGAGGCGGCGATGGCACAGCAGGCGCAGGTCACCGAGCAGCAGGCCCGAGCAGTCGCCGAAGAATCCCGCGAAAGCGACTGGGATAAACCGTCTTTCGCCAAGGAGCTGTTTCTCGGCCGCTTCCCGCTGGAGCTGATCAACCCCTTCCCGCGCCCGTCGGAGAGCGACGAGCGGCGAACCTCGGATTTCCTGGCCAAGCTGCGCGAGTTCCTGGGCACCGTTGATGGCAGCGTCATCGAGCGCGACGCGCAGATCCCCGACGAATACGTCACGGGTTTAGCCGAATTGGGTTGCTTCGGCATGAAGATCCCGGGGGAGTACGGCGGTTTGGGCATGTCCCAGGTGGCCTACAACCGTGCGCTGATGCTGGTGTCGAGCGTGCATCCCAGCCTCGGCGCGTTGCTGTCCGCCCATCAGTCGATCGGGGTGCCCGAACCCCTCAAACTGGCCGGTACCGAGGAGCAGAAGCGGAAGTTCCTGCCGCGCTGCGCAGCTGGAGCCATCTCGGCGTTCCTGCTCACCGAACCCGATGTCGGTTCCGACCCGGCGCGGTTGGGTGCGACGGCGACCCCGACCGGCGACGGGCAGGCCTACGAACTCGAAGGCGTCAAGTTGTGGACCACCAACGGCGTGATCGCCGAACTGCTGGTGGTGATGGCCCGCGTTCCCAAGAGCGACGGGCACCGAGGCGGCATCAGCGCGTTCGTCGTCGAGGCCGACTCACCGGGGATCACCGTGGAGCGGCGCAATCAGTTCCTGGGTCTGCGCGGCATCGAGAACGGCGTGACCAGGATGCACCGCGTGCGGGTCCCCGCGGAGAACTTGATCGGTCGCGAGGGCGACGGTCTGCGGATCGCGCTGACCACACTCAATGTGGGACGGTTGGCGCTCCCGGCGATGGTGACCGGATCGTCGAAGTGGTCGTTGAAGATCGCCCGCGAATGGTCGGCGCAGCGGGTGCAGTGGGGCAAGCCGATCGGAAAACACGAAGCGGTGGCAAGTCGGATCTCCTTCATGGCGGCCACCGTCTACGCGTTGGACGCAGTGGTCGAGTTGTCGGGTCAGATGGCCGACGAAGACCGCAACGACATCCGGATCGAGGCCGCGTTGGCCAAACTGTGGTGCAGCGAGATGGCCTGTGTCATCGCCGACGACCTGATGCAGATCCGCGGCGGGCGAGGCTATGAGACAGCGGCGTCGCTGGCTGCACGCGGGGAGCGCGCCGCACCGGTCGAGCAGTCGCTGCGCGACCTGCGGATCAACCGCATCTTCGAAGGATCCAGCGAGATCATGCGGCTGCTCATTGCGCGCGAAGCTGTCGACGCACATCTGAGCGCTGCCGGGGATCTGGCCAAGGCCGACGCCGACTTGCGGCAGAAGGCCGCCGCCGCGGTCGGGGCGAGCGGCTTCTACGCAAAGTGGTTGCCCAAGTTGGTGTTCGGTGAAGGCCAGCGTCCGACGGCGTACAACGAGTTCGGTGCGCTGGCCCCGCACCTGCGCTTCGTGGAACGCTCCAGCCGCAAGCTGGCCCGCAATACCTTCTACGGGATGGCGCGCTGGCAGGCCAAACTGGAGCAGAAGCAGGGCTTCCTGGGCCGCATCGTCGACATCGGCGCGGAGCTGTTCGCGATGGCTGCCGCCTGTGTGCGGGCCGAGGCGCAGCGCAGCACCGATCCCGTACTCGGCACGCAGGCCTACGAGCTCGCCGAAATGTTCTGTCAGCAGGCGTCTTTGCGTGTCGAGGCGTTGTTCAGCGCGCTGTGGACCAACACCGACAGCAGCGACGTGCGCTTGACCGACGACGTGTTGGATGGCCGATACACCTGGCTGGAGGACGGCATCATCGACCAATCCGAGGGCACCGGACCATGGATCGCTGCATGGGAGCCGGGCCCGTCCACCGAACAGAACCTGGCCCGGAAAGTCGTCTCGGCGTCCGACCCGGCCGAGGCGAAGATCTAGGGGGATCCGGGATGGCTACCTATGTCGCCGGGACCGGCGAATTCAACCGCGACACCGACTACATCACCACCCGCATCACCGCCGACGGGCGCGACGGCTACCCGGTGGAACCCGGCCGGTACCGCCTCGTCGTGGCGCGGGCGTGCCCGTGGGCGAACCGAACCATCATCGTCCGACGGCTACTCGGCTTGGAAGACGTTCTCTCCATTGGCTTTTGCGGTCCCACCCACGACGAACGCAGTTGGACTTTCGATCTCGATCCCGGTGGCGTCGACCCGGTGCTGCAGATCCCGCGACTGCAGGACGCCTACTTCAAGCGGGATCCGAACTATCCCAAGGGAATCACCGTCCCCGCCGTCGTCGACACCGAGTCCGGTGCGGTGGTCACCAACGACTTCGCGCAGATGACGCTGGATTTCTCCACCGAGTGGACCGCCCACCACCGCGAGGGCGCCCCGCAGTTGTATCCCGAAGCGTTGCGCGAGGAGATCGACGAGGTCAGCACCCGGATCTACACCGAAATCAACAACGGGGTGTACCGGTGCGGCTTCGCGGGGTCGGAGGACGCCTACGACGCGGCCTACGACCGGTTGTTCACCGCCCTGGACTGGGTGAGTGAGCGATTGGCCGGGCAGCGATACCTGGTGGGCGACACCATCACCGAGGCCGACGTGCGACTGTTCACCACATTGGCGCGCTTCGACCCCGTCTACCACGGCCACTTCAAATGCAACCGGGCCAAGCTGTCCGAAATGCCGGCGTTGTGGGGCTACGCGCGAGATCTGTTCCAGACACCGGGTTTCGGCGACACCATCGATTTCGTCCAGATCAAGCAGCATTACTACATCGTGCATTCCGACATCAACCCGACCGGCATCGTGCCCAAGGGGCCGGACCTGGCTAACTGGCTGTCGCCGCATGGTCGAGAAGCTCTGGGCGGCAGGCCATTCGGCGATGGGACACCACCAGGGCCGGTGGCGGACGGCGAGCGGGTGCTGCCTGGCCACGGGGCGGACTGACGGACTGCTTCAGTGCTGTGCGGCCTGGTTGCCGCCCCTGGCCTTCGCCGCGTACATCGCGGCGTCGGCCGAGGACACCAGATCGGTCAAGGCGGCTTCGGTGTCGGGCGCAGGTAGGTCGGCCCCGGACAACAGGATGGCGGTGCCGATGCTCGCGGTGATGCCGAACGGCAACGCGGCGATCGCGGCGCATAATTGCGTTGCGCGCGAGGTTGTTTCGCCGGGCGGCCACTGGTCGGCGAAGGCGAACTCTTCGCCGCCCAGCCGGCCGATGAGCGCCTTCTCGGTGGTCCCGTCCTGCAACGT
Source organism: Mycobacterium sp. NGS22 (assembly GCF_059813095.1). Classification (NCBI taxonomy): domain Bacteria; kingdom Bacillati; phylum Actinomycetota; class Actinomycetes; order Mycobacteriales; family Mycobacteriaceae; genus Mycobacterium; species Mycobacterium sp. NGS22. Next base: position 91,061 of record NZ_JCALDY010000018.1, on the reverse strand, counting down.
CTTGGCCACCGCTATCAGAGCCGCATCCCCGGTCGGATGACCGTAGCGGTCGTTGAGTTGTTTGAACCGGTCGAGGTCGATGACGCCGATCACCAGATCCGCCGCGCCGTCCCGGCAGCTTTGCAGTGTCTTCTGTGCGCGCAGATAAAACGCCCGACGGTTGAGCAGGCCGGTCAGCGAATCATGGTCGGCGCGGTACGCATCGGGTCCCAGGACCTGACCGGCGACGTACAGCGCTAGCGGCGACGAAAGATTCAGCAGCACCACCAACCAGAACGCGACAAGCGCACCGGCCAAACCGAATTGAGAGACCAGCCCGACGGTCTTGACCGACGCCACCACCACCGAGCAGCCGAAGTTGTAGGCGATGATGCGCGCGGAATGGAACAACGACTGGTGGATCGCCAGCCCGGCGAACGTCGTGCAGCCCAACATGGCCGCCGCGGGATTGCTCTGCGCCAGCACCACCAGGGCGATGCCGGTGCTGGACACGATTGCGAACGTGACCGCCTGACGGTGCGTCGGCCACCGCAGCGCCCACAACAGGGAGTTGGCGGCGGCAAGGACGCCGGCGATCAGCGCCAGCGTCACCGGAATCGTCCCGTGCGGTCCGACCGGGCTCCAGATCGAGCCGATCGCCACCAGGCTCAACGACCCGGCGATGAAGCAGATGCGGGCGCGGATCGCGCGGGTCATGCCCCGTGCTTCGAGGTGCGAGCTCAGCTGCTCGAATTGATCACCCGCGCGCCACCACTGGAGCAGCAACTCCAACATCTGTCTCACGTGGACCACACCGTCGATACGACGCAAGTTTGCTCGGACATGCTAATGCAACAGTCGCACAGCGGATCCGCTCAATTTCACATGCCCGCTCAGGAGACCAGCCGAATCGACCACTCCGCATGCGGAGCCTCCCGTAGTTCACCGTTGTCGACCACCAAGGTCAACAACTGCACGACCACCCCGGTCAGCTTCCCGCGCTGCGGGTCGACGGTGGGGATGGTGACGGCCAGCTGGGTGTGCGGCCGGAACAGCGCGGAGGTGGTGTTCGCCGGGTCTTCGTAGATCTGCAGCAGCCGCCACGGCGCGCGGGAAATGGCTTCGGGCACCGACAGTTGCACCGGGTAGCGTCCGCTGACTCTCAGCTCGCCCTGGGTCTGCGGTGCCTGGCAGTCGTCGAGATTCAGCACGTTGCAGTACACGTACGGCCCTACCCGGGTCAGTTGCCCATTCGAGTAGGCGCTGATCATCGGGAGGTGCGGACCGGTCCTTCGCACCAGCAGCCAGGCGCCGATGCCCGCGCCGGCGGCTAGCAGCAGGATCGCGGCGAGCATCGCCAGCAGCCGAGGCTTCACTGCGGCATACCCGTGGTGCCCTGCCGCCGCGTGCCCTCCTGCTCGACCATCACCGGTCGGTTACCTCCCAGACCCGGGATCAACGAGTGGCCCCGGAAGCTGACCAAAGTCTGGGCGAGTCCCGGGATGAGCAGCGCGCTGACCGCCGTGAACCCCACCCACAATTCGGTGTAGACCAGCACACCGACCGCCCCACCCAGTACCCAGGCCAACTGCAACGTCGACTCCGAGCGCCCGAAACCGGAGGCGCGCGACTCCTCGGGCAGATCGTGCTGCAACGACGCGTCCAATGATGCTTTGGCGATGGCGCTGGCCCCCGACGTGACCAGGGTGGCGACGGCGGCCACGACCCACTCGCCGGCCACCGCGGCAGCCAGCGCGAACGCCGTGACGATCACGGTGCAGCGCACCACCAGCACCGCGGGTCGCCCCAGCTTCAGGCGTGCGCTGGCGAAGTTGCCGGCGAAGTTGCCGATCGCCGCCGCTGCGCCGACCATGCCCAGCATCGCCAGTTGCTCCCACCCGTCGGCGTCGTGGGCCTTGGCGACGAACGCCGGATACAGGAACAGGAACCCGACCATCACCTTGATGGTGCAGTTGCCCCACAGCGAGGTGATGATGTTGCGGCCCAATGGTTGTCGAAGCTTCCCGCCGGACTTCTTGACCTCTTCGGTCCAGCTGCGCCGCTGCGTGTCGCTGTCGCGGTGATAGCTCAGGGTGGCCGGGACTTCGCCGGCGGTCACCTCGACCCAGCTCGGGATCCGCATTGACAGCAGCGCGCCGGCGATGGTGATCCCGACGACCACGAACAGCGCTCCGGGCAATTGCAGCAGGTGGGTGCAGGCGAATTCGACACCCGCGGCGATAGCACCGCCGGCGATGGTGCCGCCGAGCAGGCCGAACACCGTCAGGCGGGAATTGACCCGCACCAGATCGATGCTCGGCGGCATCACCCGTGGAGTCACCGCACTGCGTAGCACGCTGAACGATTTCGAGAGCACCATCATGGCCAGCGCGCAGGGGTACAGAACCCACGACGGGAAGCTGCCGCTGTTGCCGTCGTAGTTCATGATGAGCACCAGCGCCAGAGCGGTGCGCAGCGCGAACGACATCGCCAGCGCGACGCGCCGGCCGTGTTGCAGCTTGTCCAGCGCCGGCCCGATCAGCGGCGCGATCACCGCGAACGGCGCGATCGTAATCAGCAAGTACAGCGCAACTTTCGACTTGCTTTCGCCACTCGCCGCGGCGAAGAACAAGGTGTTGGCCAGGGCGACCGCCATCGCGGAGTCGACGGCGAAGTTGGCCATCACCGGCCAGGTCAGCGCCGTCAGGCCGGACTTGTCGGCGCCGTCGGCGGTGGCGGCGCGCTGCACCATCCAGTACATCCGTGAACCCATCTCACGGCTGCGCATTGCCGCGGCACGGGTGACGGTGATGCGTTCGCCGTTGACGAAGCCGCGCGGCGGCTCGGGCGGAGTGTCGCGCTCGGGAGGCGGATCGTGGTCCAGCGGCGGCAGATAGCGGTTGGAGCTGGGCATGGGTGGTGGGCGGCGAGACCGGCGGTAGTCGACGTCGTCCGCCGGGTAGTTCGCCATCCCGGGATGTTGGTGAAAGGATCCGCCCGGGGTTTTGCCTGGGTCGTGCGGGGTCCGGCGGCCCGGAGGTGGGGCCATGCGGCCCGGATGATCACGCCGCCGTCCTGACACGGTTCAATTCTGTCCTATGGCGGGTGCTGGCGTAGGAAACCGGTGTGGCTGCGCCGACGTGTCTTCCGGCAGTATTGAGTGCGGATCGCAGAGAGGGGAGAGTGTGACCGGACCCATGGAGGAGGCCGTCGACGGCGGCGGTGCCGTGACGATGGCGGCATGGCCCGACGAGCTCGCGGCGGTACTCACGGGCGCCGCTGAGCAGGCCAGGGCCGCTGTCGTGGAATTCAGTGGTCCGGATTCCGTCGGCGACTACCTCGGCGTCAGCTACGAAGATCCCAACACCGCTACGCACCAATTCCTAGCCCACGTGCCCGGTTACCGGGGGTGGCAGTGGGCCGTCGTCGTCGCCAGTTACCCCGGCGGCGACCACGCCACGATCAGCGAGGTGGTGTTGATTCCCGGTCCGACCGCGTTACTGGCACCCGAGTGGGTGCCGTGGGACCAACGGGTGCAGCCCGGCGACCTGGGACCGGGTGACCTGCTGGCGCCGGCCAAGGACGACCCGCGACTGGTGCCCGGCTACAGCGCCACCGGTGACCCGCAATTGGACGAGGTCGCCGTCGAACTCGGGTTGGGCCGGCGCTGGCTGATGAGCCCGTGGGGCCGCGCGGACGCCGCCGAACGCTGGCACGAGGGCGAGTACGGACCCGACTCGGCGATGTCACGCTCGACCAAGCGGGTGTGCCGCGACTGCGGTTTCTTCCTGCCCCTGGCCGGATCGCTGGGCTCGATGTTCGGGGTCTGCGGCAACGAACTGTCCGCGGACGGGCACGTGGTGGACAAGCAGTACGGGTGCGGCGCGCACTCGGACACGCCCGCCCCGGCCGGTACCGGCTCGCCGATGTACCAGCCGTACGACGACGGGGTGCTGGAGATCGTCGAGCAACCGGTGTCCGCGGCAGAGGAACCGGCCGTCCCAGGCGCAGATGCCTTTGCGGAGGTGGCTGAGGTTCCAACGGAGGCCGGGGTTCCTACCGAGCCTGTCGCTTCGGACGAGTCTGCTTCGGACGAGCCTGCTTCGGACGAGCCGGCAGCCCCGGACGAGCCTGTAGCTTCGGACGAGCCTGCCGCCCCGGGCGAGCCTGCCTCGGACGAGCCTGCCGCCCCGGACGAGCCTGCCCCGGACGAGCCCACCGCTTCGACGGAACCGTCCGGCTAGCCTTTCTCGGCGGCGGCCTTGATATTGGCCAGCGAGGTGTTCATCCCTTCGACCAGTTCACGTTCGAAGCTGGTGTTCCCACCGAGTAGCGCCTTGACGGTGATGCTCGAGAACGCGGTGACGCCGTTTTCGGCGTGACGGGTCTCCGTCAACCTGGTGCCGTCACCTTGCGGTTCGAGTTCATAGCTCCAGATGGTGCGGTTGGCGTCGACCCGGAACGCCAGCTTCTTCTCCGGAACCACTTCGACGACCGTGCTGGTGGTCGGCCAGAACAGCCGGTTGCGACGGTTGAAGTTCAGGGTGCGGGTGCCGGGGCGCAGCGGGCCGAAAGGTCGCATCCAGCGACATTGTGGACTCCACTGCGGCATTCGGCGGAAATCGGAAATGAGCTCCCATACCTTCGCCGGCGGGGCATCGATGTCGATATGTGTTTGTAAGAGTGGTGTTGCCATATGTCCTCCCAAGGGTGCGCAACTGCTACTACTGGTCGAGATAGTTCTCCAGCCCGGCCTGCGCGCCGCGAGCGCCGCGACGTGCGGCGGCCAGCTGCCAGACGAAGATGCTGGTGCCGAGCACTCCGACGCCGAGACCGGCGAGCGCGATCGGCCGCCAACTGTGCAGTCCGGGCACCAGGAACGCCGCAACCGTAGCGATCACCCAGCCGGCCGCACCGACCATGACGACCGGCCATACCTGCAACCAAGCCCGCGGCAGCGGAGGGGGTTCGGGATCGTACGACTCGACGTTCATCGCGTCTCAACATAACGCGCCGTCATTGCAAGTCCACAGGCCGCCGAGAGTGAAGCCCACGACAGGTACCCGGCGCGTCGCGTCGTGCTTTCCACACTCGATGCGCCGCCGGGTTCGCCGTTTCTCATCCACGTTTCTCGGGTTCCGTTGTAACCTCGCGCTGTGCCTGACAGCGATGCGCGGCTGGCCGCCGATCTGTCGTTGGCGGTCATGCGGCTGTCGCGCCAGCTCCGGTTCCGGAACCCGTCCTCGCCGGTGTCGCTGTCCCAGCTGTCGGCGCTGACGACGCTGGCCAACGAGGGTGCGATGACACCCGGCGCCCTGGCGATCCGCGAACGGGTCCGGCCGCCGTCCATGACCAGGGTCATCGCGTCGCTGGCCGACGAAGGCCTGGTGGACCGCGCCCCGCACCCGGTCGACGGTCGACAGGTGCTGGTTTCGGTGTCCGAGTCCGGCGCCGAGCTGGTCAGGGTGGCCCGCCGCGCCCGTCAGGAGTGGCTCGCCGAGCGCCTGGCGAAGCTGGACGACGGCCAACGCGACATCCTGCGCAGCGCAGCCGATCTGATGTCGGTCCTGGTCGACGAAAGCCCGTGACAATCGACGTCCAGGACATCGCCGATCCCGACGACCCGCGCCTCGACGACTTTCGTGACCTCAACAGCGTCGACCGCCGCCCGGACCTACCGACCGGCAAGGGCCTGGTGATCGCCGAGGGCGTGCTGGTGGTGCAGCGCATGTTGGCGTCGCGCTTCACTCCGCGTGCCCTGCTGGGCACCGACCGGCGGCTGGCTGAACTCGAACACGATCTGGTCGGCAGCCCGGCGCCTTATTACCGCGTCTCGGCCGAGGTGATGGCGCAGGCCGTCGGCTTCCACCTCAACCGTGGCGTATTGGCGGCGGCGCGCCGTGTCCCCGAGCCGACCGTCGCCGAGGTGATCCAAGGCGCCCGCACCGTGGCCGTGCTCGAAGGAGTCAACGACCACGAGAATCTGGGCTCGATCTTCCGCAACGCGGCCGGGCTGGGTGTCGACGCCGTGATCTTCGGCAGCGGCTGCGCCGACCCGCTCTACCGCCGCGCGGTGCGGGTTTCCATGGGTCACGCGTTGCTGGTGCCTTACGCCCGGGCCGCCGAATGGCCCGCAGACCTGCGGCTACTGAAGGAACACGGCTTCCGGTTGTTGGCGCTGACACCGCAGGGTGACGCCGGCTCCCTGTTCGAGGTGATGGGCGCGGTCACCGACGAACCGGTCGCGCTGTTGGTCGGCGCCGAGGGACCGGGCTTGACGACGGCAGCGCTGCGGATCAGCGACGCGCGCGTCCGCATTCCGATGTCGCGCGGCACCGACTCGCTGAACGTCGCCACCGCGGCGGCGCTGGCGTTCTACGAGCGGACGATCCCCGATAGGCTTCGCACGTGAGCGACGAACCCGTCCCGTGGGGCACGGGTTTGGCGGTCGCCGCCTTCGTCGCCGCGGTCACCGGCGCCGCGATCGTGGTACTCAGCCTCGGGTTGATGCGAGTGCACCCGCTGCTGGCGGTCGGCCTCAACATCGTGGCGGTCGGCGGGCTGGCGCCGACGTTCTGGGGTTGGCGGCGCACCCTGGTGCTGCGTTGGTTTGTGCTGGGCGCCGGAGTCGGCGTCGTAGCAGCGTGGGTGGCGTTGATCGCGGTGGTGTTGCGGGGCGGCTAGCGCTGTCCGCTTGACCGCACGCCGAGCAGCACGTCCTCCCAGGCCGGGATGGCCGGCTTGCCTCGGCGGCTGCCGGTTGGCTGTTCGGTGGGCGTACCCGGTCCCGTTGCTGCCGGTGGGCTCGGCGCCGGCGCCGGCTCCAGCGCCTCGGGTATGGGTACGGGTTCGGGCTCGAAGGCCAGGTGGGCCACGGGTGCCAACTGGCGCGGTTTGAAGTCGGGGTCGATGAGTTCGGTCGCCGCGTCGTCGATCGCGGTGACCATGCCGCCGTGCGCACCCGGCGTGAAGCGGAAATGCGCGCGGTTGTCCGACCGCCCGGCCTGCCACCCCAACTGAACCGTCCAGCGGCTGTCCTCGTTGCGCCACGCGTCCCAGCTGAGCCGCTCCGCGCTCAACCCACGCGCCACCAGCGCGGCGGTGACGGTTTCCAGCAGCGTCAGCACCGCGGGGCCATCGGCCAGGACCGGATGCGCAGCCGTTGCCAGCTCCGCCGCGCGGAAGCGTTCCAGCAGCACCGGGTTGGCGAAACGCTGGATCCGCGCGAGGTCGGATCCCGACGCGGCGGCCACCTGTTCCACTGATGCCCCGGCCCGGATCCGGGCCTGAATCTCCTTGGGGCTCAACATGTTCGTGACGTCGATGTCGAGTGCGGGCTGCTCGGCCGGCAGTTTTTCGCCGTTCATCGCAGCCCGCAGGCGGTCGTCGGCGGGCAGCCTGAACTTCTCGGCCGAGTTGGCCCCCTCGCAGAGGACGTATTTGCCGTCGGGGTCGAGCCCAACCACTTTGAGTTCCCGCATGGCTTCTCCTCGCAGGTCAGCGCCGGACCCGTTACGTGCGCACTCTAGTGCGCCAGACGTCGTTAACGTCGCTGACACGCGGGCGTGGCTAGAGTCGCTCGACCACCCAGTCGATGCAGGCGGTCAACGCGCTGATGTCGTCGGGATCCACGGCCGGGAACATCGCGATGCGCAGTTGGTTGCGTCCGAGCTTGCGGTACGGCTCGGTGTCGACGATGCCGTTGGCTCGCAATGTCTTGGCCACCGCCGCAGCGTCGACCTCGTCGGCGAAGTCGATCGTGCCGACCACCTGTGAGCGCAACGCCGGGTCGGCGACGAACGGGGTGGTGTAGGAGCGTTCCTCGGCCCACGAGTACAACCGCTGCGACGAGTCCGCGGTGCGTTTGACCGCCCAGTCCAGGCCGCCGTTGCCCAGCAGCCAGTCGAGTTGTTCGGCCATGAGCGCCAGAGTTGCGACCGCCGGGGTGTTGTAGGTCTGATTCTTGACGCTGTTTTCGATCGCGATCGGCAGCGACAGGAAGTCGGGCACCCAACGCCCCGACGCGGCGATCGCCTCGACCCGGGCCAGCGCCGCCGGGCTCATCACGGCCAGCCACAGACCACCGTCGCTGGCGAAGTTCTTCTGCGGCGCGAAGTAGTAGGCGTCGACCTCGGTGATGTCCACCGGCAGTCCGCCCGCTGCCGAGGTCGCGTCGATGACCACCAGCGCGTCACCGGCATCGCCGGGGCGGCGTACCGGCACAGCGACACCCGTCGACGTCTCGTTCTGCGCCCAGGCGATCACGTCGACGGACGGGTCCGACTGCAGCTCGGGTGCGCTGCCCGGGTCCGCTTTGACGATGATCGGGTCGCCCACGAACGGGTTCTTGGCGACGCCGGAGGCGAATTTCGCGCTGAACTCGCCGTAGGTGAGGTGCAGCGAGCGCTTGTCGATCAGACCGAACGCGGCGGCGTCCCAGAAGGCCGTCGCCCCGCCGTTGCCCAGGATCACCTCGTAGCCGTCAGGGGTGGAGAACAGCTGGGCAACACCTTCGCGAACTCGGCCAACCAGGTTCTTGACCGGCGCCTGGCGGTGCGACGTGCCGAACAACTCGGCGGCCGTAGTGGTCAGCGCTTGCAATTGCTCGGGTCGCACCTTGGAGGGTCCGCAGCCGAACCTGCCGTCGCGCGGTTTGAGGTCGGCGGGGATCTCGAGTGAAGTCGGGAGCTGGTCAGCCATGGTGACCAGGGTAGTGAGCGGGGCCGGGGCGACGACCAAGCGGGCCGAGCTGTGACCTGAGCCACACCCGATGCGATATGCGGCCTAGGCCACAGTCGATCCGACGGCTCTGGAAAATTCCCAGTACCGGCGGTACCGTATTTCCTATCCGTCCGATCTGAACCTCGTTGGGGAGGCTTGAATGGCTAGGACGCGCATGGTTCGACGTTGGCGCCGCAACATGGAAGTGCGGGACGACGCGGAGTACGTGGAAATGCTCGCCACACTGTCCGAGGGGTCGGTGCGGCGGAACTTCAATCCGTACACCGATATCGATTGGGAGTCACCGGAGTTCGCCGTCACTGACAACGATCCCCGGTGGATCCTCCCGGCCACCGACCCGCTGGGTCGCCACCCCTGGTATCAGGCGCAGCCCGACGACGTGAAGATCAAGATCGGCATGTGGCGCCAGGCCAACGTGGCCAAGGTGGGTCTGCACTTCGAGTCCATCCTGATCCGCGGGCTGATGAACTACACCTTCTGGGTGCCCAACGGCTCCCCGGAGTACCGCTACTGCCTGCACGAGTCGGTCGAAGAGTGCAACCACACCATGATGTTCCAGGAGATGGTGAACCGCGTCGGCGCCGACGTTCCTGGGATGCCGCGCCGGCTGCGCTGGATCTCGCCGATCATCCCGCTGGCCGCGGGTCCGTTGCCGGTGCTCTTCTTCATCGGCGTGCTGGCCGGTGAAGAGCCGATCGACCACACCCAGAAGCAGGTGCTGCGCGAAGGCAAGTCGCTGCACCCGATCATGGAACGGGTCATGGCCATCCACGTGGCCGAGGAAGCGCGGCACATCTCGTTCGCGCACGAGTTCCTGCGCCGCCGACTGCCGAATCTGACTCGCCGGCAACGCTTCTGGGCGTCCCTGGCCTTCCCGCTGGTCATGCGCACGCTCTGCAACGCGATTCTGATTCCGCCCAAGGCGTTCTGGCAGGAGTTCGACATCCCGCGCTCGGTGAAGAAGGAACTGTTCTTCCGGTCCCCGGAGTCGCGGAAATGGTTGCGCGACATGTTCTCCGACGTGCGCATGCTGGCCTACGACACCGGGTTGATGGAGAACCGCTCGGCCCGGCTGATGTGGCGGATCTGCAAGATCAACGGCAAGCCGTCGCGCTACCGCAGCGAACCGCAGCGTCAGCACCTGTCCGCCGCGCCGGCCGCCTAGGGAGTTCGCGAGTCAGGTTATGCCGCACGTCATCACCCAATCGTGCTGCAATGACGGGTCCTGCGTGTTCGCGTGCCCGGTCAATTGCATCCACCCGTCCCCCGACGAACCAGGCTACGCAACGTCGGAGATGCTCTACATCGACCCGGTGGCCTGCGTGGACTGCGGCGCGTGTGTGAGCGCCTGCCCGGTCGGGGCGATCGTGCCCGACAGCCGGCTGGACCTCAGGCAACTGCCGTTCGTGGAGATCAACGCGTCGTTCTACCCGGAACGGCCCGCCGGTGAGAAGCTGCCGCCCACCTCCAAGCTGGCGCCGGTGCTGCCGGCGGCCGAGGTGCGCGCGCACGACCGGCCGCTGACGGTGGCCGTCGTGGGCTCGGGGCCGGCGGCGATGTATGCCGCCGACGAGCTGTTGGTCCAGCACGGCGTGCGGGTCAACGTCTTCGAGAAACTGCCCACGCCTTATGGTTTGGTGCGGGTCGGGGTGGCGCCCGACCACCAGCACACCAAGCGGGTCACCACGCTGTTCGACCGGGTCACCGGCGACCGTCGGTTCCGCTTCTTTCTCAACGTCGAGGTCGGGAAGCACGTCAGCCACGCCGAGCTGATGCAGCATCACCACGCCGTACTGTACGCGGTGGGGGCGCCCAACGACCGTCGTCTGGACATCGACGGGATGGGTCTGCCAGGCACCGACACCGCCACCGAGTTGGTCGCCTGGATCAACGGTCACCCCGAATTCGCCGGTCTGCCAATCGATCTGAGCCACGAGCGGGTGGTGATCGTCGGCAACGGCAACGTCGCTCTGGATGTTGCGCGCGTGCTCACCGCAGACCCCGACGATCTGGCTCGCACCGACATCGCCGACCACGCGCTCAAGGCGTTGCGCAAATCGGCCGTGCGGGAGGTGGTGATCGCAGCCCGCCGGGGTCCGGCGCACTCGGCTTTCACGCTGCCGGAGCTGGTCGGTCTCACCGGTGCGGCCGACGTCGTGCTCGACCCCGGTGACCACCGCAAGGTGCTCGACGATCTGGAGACCGCGACGGATCCGTTGACGCGCAACAAACTTCGAATCCTCAGCACCCTGGGCGACGGGACTGTCCCGGCGTCGCGACCGCGCATCCGGCTCGCCTACGGTCTTACCCCGCAACGCGTTGTGGGGGAGGGGCACGCAACCGGAATCGAGTTCACCGTCACCGGCACCGAGGAGGTGCGCCGGCTCGACGCGGGCCTGGTGTTGACGTCGATAGGCTACCGCGGCAATGCAATTCGCGATCTCCCGTTCGACGAGCGGGCCGGCGTCGTGCCCAACGACGGCGGCCGCGTCGTCGATCCCGGCACTGGCCGGTCCGTCCCCGGCGCCTACGTCGCCGGGTGGATCAAGCGCGGACCGACCGGGTTCATCGGCACCAACAAGTCGTGCTCGATGCAGACCGTCGCGGCGCTGGTCGCCGACTTCAACGCGGGCAAGCTGACCGATCCGACGGCAGGGCGCGCGACGCTGGCCCAGCTGGTGGCGGCGCGTCAGCCCGACGTCGTCGACTCCGCAGGCTGGCGTGCCATCGACGACGCGGAGGTAGCGCGCGGCAGCCGAGACGGCCGGCCGCGCAACAAGTTCACCGCGGTTGACGACATGCTCGCGGTCGCCGCGACCGCCGCGCCGCAGACGTCGTCGTTCCCCCGACGCCTGCTGGCACGGCTACGCGGCTAGGGTCGACGGCGGCGACCCGCTTCGCCCGGCTTCGCCGCGCTTGCGATCGCCGCTAGGCCTGCGCGGACATCGCCTGCTGGATTTCCTCCATGCTGACCTCGCGTACCGGCTGTCCCAGCGACCAGTTGTGCCCGAACGGATCGGCCAGCACGCCGTAGCGGTCTCCCCAGAACTGGTCCTCGAGCGCCATCACCACCGTCGCGCCGGCGTCGACGGCTTTCTGGAACTTGTTGTCGACATCCGTCACCGTCAGATGGATGGTGACCGGGGTGCCGCCCAGTGACTTGGGCGTCATCGACTGGCCGTTACACATCTCCGGGAAGTCGTCGTTGAGCATGACGGTGGAGCCGTTGATCTTCACCGCGGCGTGGATCAACTTGCCGTCTGGGCCGGGTACGCGACCAAGCTCTTCGGCACCGAAAGCCTTGACGTAGAAGTCGATCGCAGCGGCGGCGTCGTCGACGACGAGGTGGGGGATCACTGCGGGTTCGATGTTGATGGCCATGGACTCTCCTCGGGTTGTTGGTATCGCCCGCGCGGGGCTGCACAGGTACAGACCGGGCGCGCAGACAAAACTCATCGGACGTCCGCGAGGCTAACCAGGCCCACCGACAAGTGGGACCTACCGCAACCCGGCGCTCACACCGTCGTGAGGACCCGGTCCCAGCCTTCGATGGACTCAGGGCTGCGCGGACCCGGACCGACATAAACGGCCGACGGGCGGACCAGCTTGCCGAGTCGCTTCTGTTCGAGGATGTGCGCGCACCATCCTGCGGTGCGTCCGCAGGTGAACATCGCCGGCATCATGTTGGCCGGCACCTTGGCGAAGTCCAGGATGACCGCGGCCCAGAACTCGACATTCGTCTCGATCGGCCGGTCCGGGCGGCGTTCGCGCAACTCGGCCAGCGCGGCCTGCTCCAGCGCGACGGCCACTTCGTAGCGGGGCGCACCCAGCCGCTTAGCGGTCGCTCGCAGCACCCGCGCCCGTGGATCCTCGGCGCGGTACACCCGGTGGCCGAAGCCCATCAGCTTCTCGCCGCGGTCCAGGATCCCTTTGACCAGGCCACGCGCGTCGTCGGTGCGCTCGACCTCTTCGATCATCGGCAGCACCCGCGCCGGCGCCCCACCGTGCAGCGGGCCGCTCATCGCGCCGATCGCCCCGGACAGGCACGCGGCCACGTCAGCGCCGGTCGAGGCGATCACCCGCGCGGTGAAGGTCGAGGCGTTCATCCCGTGCTCGGCCGCCGACACCCAGTAGGCATCGATCGCCTCGATGTGCCTGGGGTCCGGCTCGCCTTGCCAGCGGGTCATGAAACGCGCTGTGACGGTAGGGCATTCGTCGATGATCCGCTGGGGGACGGCCGGGTGATAGATACCGCGACCGGACTGCGCGACGTAAGACAGCGCCATCACCGACGCGCGCGCCAGTTGGTCGCGGGCCGTGGGTTCGTTGGTGTCCAGCAACGGCTTGTAGCCCCAGATGGGTGCCAGCATCGCCAGACCCGCCTGCACGTCCACCCGCACGTCACCGGTGTGGATCGGCAGCGGGAACGGCTCGGCCGGTGGCAGCCCTCGGCCGAAGTCGCCGTCGACCAGCAGCGCCCACACGTCACCGAAGTGGACCCCCTGGCCCACCAGATCCTCGATGTCGACGCCGCGGTAGCGCAGCGCGCCGCCGTCTTTGTCCGGCTCGGCGATCTTGGTCGTGAAGGCCACCACGCCTTCCAGACCTGGGACAAAATCCTCGGGGATCACAGTCATGGGCAGATTCTCGCACCCGACCCCCGCACGGTTACTACCGGCCAGTAACAACCGCCGAGTAGCGTTGGCCGGGTGACCGGATCTGACTGGCAGCGCTTGGCCGGGATGCGGGTGGAGTACGGATCCGCGGAGAAGGACGGCAGTGCCGACCTCGATGCCGACTGGCTGGCCGATGGCTGGCTTGCTTTGTTCCGCAAGTGGATGGACGACGCATGGCAGGCCGGGGTGGCGGAGGCCAACGCGATGGTCGTGGCCACCGTTGCCGACGGGCGGCCGGTGAGCCGGACGGTGTTGTGCAAGAACGCCGACGAGAGCGGGATCAGCTTCTACACCAACTACGACTCGGCCAAGGGGATCGAACTCGGGGTGACGCCCTATGCCTCGGCGACGTTTCCCTGGTATCTCCTGGGCCGACAGATTCACATCCGGGGCCCGGTGAGCAAGGTCGCTCCCGAGGTCACCCAGGATTACTGGTCGAAACGGCCGCGCGGTTCCCAGCTGGGCGCCTGGGCGTCACACCAGTCGCAGCCGATTGCCTCGCGTGCCGCGTTGCTGGACCAGCTGGCGGAGGTGACCGAGCGGTTCGCTGACACCGAGCACATCCCGGTGCCGCCGAACTGGGGCGGTTATCTGATCGCACCGCAGGTCGTGGAGTTTTGGCAGGGCCGAGAAGACCGGGTGCACAACAGGATTCGGGTGATTGGTGGTCAGGTCGAGCGACTGCAGCCCTGAGTTCTGCTCACCGTGTCCCGATGCCTCAGTCGCATCCTCCCGGCCATTACGGCGGACCGGCGAGCCCGTCCAGTCCGCGAAATAGCCGGCCGTTGCCGCCGGCACCGCCACTGCTTGGCAAGGCGAGGCCTGGCCCACCGTTGCCGCCGTTGCCGATGAGCGGGCGCTGCCAGCACCGCCGTGGTTTGAACCGTCGCGGCCGCGTCGGCTGCACCGATCGCCACTGGATGCCGGCCAAATCCGTTGCCGCCGAACTGATTATCTCCGGGACCGCAATCAAGGACGACATGTCACTGAGCGTCGTCGAACTTGGCGAGCGCGGCCTCAAGGTCTTCCTCGGCGAAGAGCTCGCAGCGGGTGATTCGGTCGCGTTCGACAATCACCACTTGGATCATGCGCCATTCGAGGTCAGAGCCCTCGCGCGAGGAGCCATACGAATGATTGGTGATGACCGCTCCGAGGTTGCTGAGCCGATGCACTGCCTCGATTCTGACCCTGAACTCCGGGGTGAAATCCCGGAAGGTACGAATTACGGCGGTCAGGTCGCTGGCTGAGAACGGCGTTCCTCGCCGGTTGTCCACGTTGACCCAATCCATTGCGGGAAACTCGTACCGGTTGAACGCGGAGTAAGTGCCTGAAATTAGCGACCAAACGAATGCATGGGTGGCCGCTTCGCCTGCGAGGTATCGGGCATCGAGTTCTTCAAAAGCGGCGTCGAAGTCGTCCATGTCGAACGTGACAGCCGCGACAATCCGGTCGTCGAAGTTGGTCTCGACAATGACGAGTACCTCGGTAGAAAACGCTTCGGAAGCCGGATCGCGATTCGAGAAGCGGCTACTGAGAAGGGCGAGCCGTGTTCCGCGGGTTGCTACGACGGCCGACGTCACGTTCATAGTGGACAGGTTGGCGATCGCGCGCACGTCCACAGTCAGGGCATCTCTACCGCTTCGGACTCCCGCACCCACCACCCGACGGCGATCGTCAGTGAAAATGTTCTCGGCCAGTATCGTCGCCATGCCGTCCCAGTTGCCTGCCGCGAGAAGCGTCAGATAGCGCCCACCCGCCTGGCTCGCCGCGTTTTCCAGTCGCGGTGCCTGCGGCCGCATTTCCTCGAAGCGCGCAAGCGCGGCGCCGAGATCGTTCTCATCAAAGAGCTCGACGCGGCTGATCTGGTCAGCGGTGCGCATCGTGATGCTCAGTTCCCGGAACTCCGCGTCGAAGCCCTGGGCTGATGTCCCACTCCACGCGTACGTGACCAATGCCCCGTGGTCGCCGAGCCGGTGCACAGCCTCGATAAATCCCCTGGAGTTCGGCATGAGATCCCATGTGGCACGAAGAAATGCGCTTAGGTCTCCGGACTCGAATGATCGTCCCTTCCGCTGGTCGACGCTGATCATGTCCGGCGTCATTGCTGGCAGCTCGTGCCGGTCGAGGGCGGCGTAAGCGGCCATAGTCACCGACCACGTTCGTGCGTGAGCCGCCGCTTCGCCGGCGAAGTAGCGGGTGTCGAGTTCCGCGAAGGCGGCATCGAAGTCATCGGCATCGAAAGCGATTTGCGCCGAGATCCGCTCGTCGGTGTCGACCTCGACGATGATGAGCATGTCGCTGCTGAAGTCGCCTTGCTGCAAATCCCGGTTCGGCGAACAGATGCGAGTGAGGGCGAGGTGCTCCCCGCGGGTCGCGACGACGGTCCACGTCGACGGCGCCGTATCGGCCAGGGCTTGCAGGTTCGCGACCACGACGTCGCGACCGTCCCAGAATCCGGAACTCGTCACGCGCCGGCGATCATCGACCAAACTGTCGTCGGTCAGGATCGCGGCCAACGCCGCCCAGTTGCGGGCGCGGAAGTACGCAAAGTTTCGGTCATTTGCCCGGCTCGCCGCGTTTTCCAGTCCAGGCCGTGGGAGTTCGTCGAACCTTGCGAGTGCGGCTTCGAGGTCGGCCTCGTCGTACACCTCGACGCGGTTGATCCGACCGGTTTTGACAGTCAGAACAAGGATCATTCGCCACTCGACGGCAAACCCGTCTGGCGAGCTTCCCCACGCGGCATAGGTGCCCACCGCTCCCACATTGCTGAGCCGATGTACCGACTCGATCAGCATGCTGAGTTCTGGTGTGACGTCCCAGATGTCGCGCATGGCTACTTGGGGATCGGTCGCGTCGATTACCGCGAGCCGTCGATGGTCGATGGCCGCCCAGTCCGCGGTCGGAAGTTCGTGCCGGTTGAACGCGGCGCATTCACGTGTGACAACAGACCAAGTCTGCGCGTGAGCGCCGGCTTCGCCGGCCAGGTATCGGGCGTCGAGTTCCTCGAGCGCAGCCTCGAAATCGGTCAGATCGAACGCGACGATTGCCGAGATCCGCTCGGCGGCGTCGATCTCAAGTACGTATAGAAGATCGACGCGAAACGCTTCGGGTTTCTCGTCGGTGCGCGAAAACCGGGCCTGGGTAAGGACGAGGCGATCGCCGCGAGTGGCAAGGGCCTCCGAAGCCATTTGCGTCACCCCCAGGTCGAGGGCCGTCCGGAACTGTCTGACCATGGCATCCCGACCGGTTCCGATGCCCTCGCCTACCAGAAGGCGACGATCTTCGGCGTAGAGGTCGTCGGCGCAGATCTTCGCTAACGCGTCCCAGTCACGGGCAGCGAAGTACGCCAGTAATCGGTCGTACACCCGGCTTGCCCCGTTTTGCAGTCGCGGTGCCGGCGCGCTGAGCTGATCGAACTTCGCGAGCGCGGCGTCGAGGTCTGTCTCCTCGAAGACCTCGCGGCGATTGATTTTGTCGCCATCAAAGGTGAGAAGACCGATTGCCCGCCACTCGGCCTCGAAACCGTCGCGCGAGCTCCCCTTCAGCACATGAGTCGCGAGCGCGCCGCGGCCGCTCAACCGATGCACAGCCTCGATGTAGATGCTGCTGCCCGGCGCGGCGTCCCACGTGGATCGGATGTACGCGGTCAAGTCACCGGGTGTGAACGATATCCCTCGGCGATGGTCCGTATTGACGCAGTCGGGCGTCATAGCGGGGAGTTCGTGCCG
The DNA here is from genome assembly GCF_059813095.1 of Mycobacterium sp. NGS22. Classification (NCBI taxonomy): domain Bacteria; kingdom Bacillati; phylum Actinomycetota; class Actinomycetes; order Mycobacteriales; family Mycobacteriaceae; genus Mycobacterium; species Mycobacterium sp. NGS22. The sequence goes on along the minus strand of NZ_JCALDY010000018.1, from coordinate 73,936 downwards.
GTTGAACGAGGCGCAGGCACCTGCGATGAGAGACCAGGTGTCCGCGTAAGCTGCCGCCTCGCCGGTGAGATAACGCGCATCGAGCTCAGCGATGGCCGCGTCGATGTCGTCGACATCGAAGGTGATACCCGCCGTCACTTGGTTGTCGGCGTCGACTTCGACGAGGCAAAGCATCTCGAGACTGAACGGATCGGGCCGCTGGTTGCCGCCCGACATCCGGCTGCGAGTGAGCACCAGGCGCTCCCCACGGGTTGCGATGACACGCGACTCGCAGCTCCTGACCCCGACGTCGACGATGGCCCGCAGATTCGCAATCTGCGCAGCCCGGCCGCGTTGAACACCGCTGCGTATCAACCGACGACGATCGTCGTAGTAGCTGTCGTCGGTAGTCATCTCCGCCATGGAGTCCCAGTCACGAGTCGCGAGGTACGCATTGAAGCGGTCGTAGACTCGGCTTGCCGCATTCTCCAAAAGCGGTGCGGGTCGGCTCAGCCGGTCGAACGTTGCGATTGCGGTTTCCAATTCCGCCTCGTCGTAGACTTCGAAACGCTTAACCTTGTCACCGTCGACCATCTGCAAATCGATACCGCGCCACTCGGCGTCAAAACCCATAGCCGAAATGCCTTGCGCCACATGCGTACACACCGCGGCACGGTCACTGAGCCGATGTACGGTCTCGACGTAGAGTCGGACGCCTCGGAAATTGCCCAGGTTACTGAGGTCGTCGAGCAGATCACCGGGCGCGAAAGAGACCGGACGATGATCGATGCTGACGCAATCCGTTGCGAACGAGGGACGCTCGCCTCGATTGACCGCAGCGGGGCCACGTGCAATCACCGACCACGTATGAGCGTGCGGCGCGGCCTCGCCGCTGAGGTAGCGACGGTCGAGTTCGGCGACCGCGGCATCGAAGTCGTCAAGGTCGAACACAACGCGCGCCACAATCCGTTCTGTGGCGTCGATCTCGACGACGGCGAGCACGTCGATGCCGAATGCGTCCGGACGGTGGTCACCGAAAGAGGACTGGACCCGATTGAGTACTAGGCATCCGCCTCGTGTCGCAATGGTATTCGTCGCCATGCTGTTGATCCCAGCTTTGGCCACTACCGATAGTTCGGCCATCACGGCATTGCGTCCCTGTCGAAGTCCCGAGCCCACCACCTTGCGGCGATCATCTTGGACGACATGCTCGGCCAGGGATTCTTTCACCGCGTCCCAGTCGTTGCCCACGAAATATGTGTTGACCCGCTGGCATACGCGGGTCGCCGCGTTTTCGGGTCGTCGAGGCTGCGGCCGTGCTTGCTGCTCGAAGCGGGCATCCGCGGCGTCGAGTTCGGCCATCGCCGCGACAAGGTCTTCGGAGTCGAACCACACCTGCGTTGCGATTCGGCCATCCTCGTCTAACACGCAGACTTGCAGAAATTCGTCGTGCGGCGAGCCAGCAGTGTCGTCACAAGTGGTTACGGCTAACCGAGTTACCGCCATGCGTTCGCCGCGCACCGCAACGACGCCAACAATTCGGAAGCGCAGCGCGCCGTCTTCAGCGAGCCGTCGTACCTGGTGCGGCCAAGGGCCAGCAGGTAGATCGTCCAGATTGAAGCGGACAATCTTTCGCCGGCTCTCGACAACGACGCCAGGCGCAAACAACTGCTCCAATTCGTCCCAGGCCTCAACATCCAGCGCGGCCGCCACCTGTCTGACCGCTCGCACACAGGCGTTTTCTGGCTCGAGTCTGGGCGCTTCAGGCATTGGCAGCGGGGCTACGCAGAGATCTTGCTCCACGATCTTGCGGGCAATCTCGGTAAGCGCCGCAGCGCCTTTCAGCTCATACAGCTCGACGGCTCGCTCCGCAGCAGCATGGGCCTGCGCGAGGTCGTCGCAAGCCTCCAAAACCGTTGCCAGGGCAAGGCATGCGTCGCCGTGGTCCACCAGCAAGTCGGTACGCTCGGCAAGTCCCACGGCGGCCTGAGCTACGCGGCAGGCCTCGTCGTGTGCTCCGCTGCGCGACAACAGATGCGCCCGAAGGGTGCGCCACGCGATTGACGGCTTCAGTGCATGTCCGGCCAGACGCTCGCTCTCGCAGCACAACTCGTCCGCCTCGCCGTCTCGGCCCAGCGCCAAGCGGGCGCGGCCCAGCAGGGCAGCGGTTTCAGCGGTGTCGGCGTCAAGACCCATGCGACGAAAACCGTTGTAAGCCTTCATTAGATGCGGCTCGGCTGCAGCCGCGTCGTCGGCGACAAGCTCCACGATCCCGGCGAACTGCTCGACTTCGAGCAGTGCGGGCCGCAAGCCGAGCTCGGTCACGGTCCGACGCGCGGAGTCGATCATCCGCCGGGCCGCGGCCGTGCGGCCGCGGAAGGCTTCCAACACGGCTTGACACCGGGTCGAGGTGGCCTCGACCGCTGGCGAGTCGGTGGTTATTCGCAGCAGCCGCACCACGTCGAGGCACCGTCCGCCGGCCCGCGGCACCGGGTTGGGTCCCCATAAGGCCGCCAGCGGCGCACCGGCCAGCACCGCGTTCACCCGGCGGTGTTCGCGCGCGCGCCGCGCCGCCGTCAAGGCATCATCCAGGGTGGCTTCACAGTCACCGATACGCCCAAGGCGTGCAAGGCATCCGGCACGCACGGTATGGGCCTTCGCCTCCCCGGCGGCATCGGCCAAACCGGCCAACTCTTGGGCTGCGGTCTGCAACGCGACTTCTACCTCGTCCAATCGCTCGGGATGGATGAGCATCGACAACTGGCCGTCGAAGCAGGTGGCCCACGCCGACAGTTGCACCGAATCGACTGTCACCGAATGCAATTGGGAAACTGCGCCACCCGCCGAAGCTACATCACCAGCGGCCAGGAGCGCTTCGCAGCGCGCCACCAGCAGCGCGGCGGCCTGATCGTCACGGTCGGGCAGTTCCTCGTCGATCTCCTCCAACGCGTGCAAGGCATGGTCGTAGAGGTCGGCGGCACCTTCGTAAGCCAGCCGTGCCATCGCCTGGTCGGCGGCGCGTCGGCAGTACTGAACGGCCTTAGCCGCGTTGCCGGCCCAGGCGCATTCGAAATAGTGGTGAGCCAATTCGGCCAGCAACTCGTCCTCGGCGCCGGGTTGAGACTCCAACGTCGTGGCGATCCGTTGGTGCAGTCGCATCCGCCGCACCGAGGCAAGCTCGGTGAGCAGCGACTGGCGGACGATCGCGTGGTTGAAACGGTAACGGCCACCTGGCTCTTCGACGACGAGACCGGCCGCGCACGCCTCGTCGAACGCGTCGACGAGTTCACTCCCGATCACCTGCTCGACCAGTTCCAGGCCGAACCGGCTACCGACCACCGCAGCCGCCGAGAGCGCCTTGTTCGTCTCCTGCGAGAGTCGAGAAAGCCTGCGGCTCACGGCTTCTCGAACACCCTGGGGAAGGGTGCTCTGATCCCATACGCCGCCACTTTCATCGACGTGACGCAGGGCCTCAATGAGGAAGAACGGGTTTCCGCCGGTGACAGACGCCAGGGCGTGGGCGAGTTCCTCGTCGTCATAGCCGGCTTCGGCCACGTAGGTGGTCACGTCGTCTTCGTCGAGTCCGCTCAGATTCAGCCGGCTGGCGGTGCCGTTCCGGTGCAGGTCGGCCAGCATTGCCGCCAACGGGAGGGAGCGGTCCAGATCGGTGCTGCGGTACGTGCCCACGATTTGCACGCGGGCATGGTCGCCGAACCGCAGCAGATGCCGCAAGAGCAGCAGCGTCGGCTTGGCCGCCCAGTGCAGGTCGTCGAGGATCAGCACGATCGGCGCCGCGGCCGACGCGATCTCCAGGAGCGCGACGACGGCGTCGAACAGTGCGTAACGCTCGGTGTCAGGGTCCGCGCGGGCCGGGGACGCCAGATCGGCGACCGCGTCCAGCAGCCCGGGGGCCAGGGGGAGCAGCGCTTCGACGCCCCGCAGTCCCCGCAGCCGGTCCGCGCCGACGCACGGCACGAGCGCGCGCAAGGCTTCGGCAAACGGCTGATACGGCGCGCCGAGGTCCTCGTCGCAACGTCCGTAAAGCACGATCGAACCCTGTGCATACGCGCGGTGGGACCATTCGCCAGCCAGGCGCGTCTTGCCGACACCGGGTTCGCCGGCGATCAGCACCGCGTGCGCGCCGCTGCTCTGCCACGCGGTGAAAAGACGTTCCAGTTCCACGCCGCGGCCGACGAACGGGCCGGGAGCGGTCAACACGGCGGGCAGGGCGGGGCGGTCTATCGGTGCGTCGGCGACGACTTGCTCGCGCTGGTCGGTGTCCAGTCTCAGCTCGAAAACATGTTCTGGGCGCGCGAGGTTGCGCAGCTGGCGCATCCCCAGGTCGGCAAGCACGACATCGTCCGGAAGCGAGTCGATGACAAGCTCGGCGGTCGCTCGCGAGCACAAAGTCTGGCCGCCCGCGGCCAGCGAGCGCAGGCGCGCTGCCCGGTTGACCGCGCGGCCGAAGTAGTCGCCGTCGCGAAGCTCGACCTCACCGGTGTGCAGGGCTATGCGAATGCTCATCGGCTCGGCCAGTGTCCACGGCTCGTGAATGACCGCTTCCTGCAGCTCTATTGCTGCGGCAGCGGCAGCAGAGGGCCGTTCGAAGACCGAGAACGTGGCATCGCCCTCACCGCGCGTCTTGATCAGGCGTCCGCCGCGTGAGGTCACGACCTGTTCGACGAGCTCGTCGTGGCGCGCCAGCGCGGTCGCCATGGCCGCAGCGTCAGCCTCCCAGGCCGCCGTCGACCCCTCGATGTCGGTCAACAGGAACGTCACCGCCCGGGTTACCGTCGAAAGATTCTGCGCAACAGGGATTTCCAGTCCCGCGTCCTGTGCGACGACCGCTGCCTCCAGGCGGCGCAGTTCCGGACCGGGATCGACACCCAGCTCCTCGGCGAGCAGCGCCCGCGCCCGTTGATACGCGCCGAGGGCCTCGCCCTGCCTACCGGCGCGATACAGGGCGAGCATCAGCTGGCCCCATCGCCGCTCGCGTAGCGGCGCGTCAGCCACCACGGCCTCGAGCTCGCCGATGATCTCTGCGGCACGGCCCGTCGCCAGCAGCGCATCGGCGCGGTCCTCCACCAGTGCGGCGTGCTCTTCCGCCCACCGCGTCTTCTCGGCGGTTCCGCGCTGACTGTCGGGCAGTTCGGGGATTCCGCGCCATAAAGCCAGGGCCTCGTCGAAGCGAGCCACCGACTGGCCGCTGTCCCCGGCAGCGGCCGCCTCGCGACCCCGCCGAGCGAACGACCGGTAACTCGCGGTGTCAACCTCCGTCCCGGCCAGGATCCATCCGGCGCCTTCGGTCAAGACGAAGCCGTCGCCGAGGGTGCGACGCAGCAGCGAGATGTGAGTCTGCAGAGCCTTTCCGGCGGTGCGCGGCGGCTCCTTGCCCCAGAGCAGTTCGATGAGGGTGGCAGCGGAGACGACCGAACCGGCGTGCAGCCCGAGCATCGTGAGTAGGGCGCGCGGTTTTGTGTCCGGGATCATGATGGTTGCGCCATGCTGCCGGACTTGAAGAGGGCCCAAAACCCCCAGTTCCACGTCTTGAAGAGTAGTCACGAAGGCCATCGTTGGGCAGAGGATTCAACGGGCAGTCAAGGTCGAGTAAAGGCGGTCCACGCGATTGGAGTAGGCGGGTACTTGTGCCCGAGCACTCGGCATACCAGGAGCAGTTCGTCCAGAACTTGACGACCAACGCTACGTCCTATGCCGGCGCGGAAAGCGCCAACACCTTGAGTCTCAACTTGCTGTCCGGGGTGGACGCATTCAGGCTGGGGTCCACTGTGGCGTTGCTTGCTGCGGCGATCGGATATGCGGGGTTGCTTTACAACTTCGTGCCGTTCCTGCCGGAAGCATTGATATTTCCCTTGGCTGCGCCGGCCGGATTATTGTTGTTCGCTGCATTTGCGAATGCAGTGTTCTGGGCGATCGTCGAGTCCGGCTTGGCGTCTCTTCTTGGAATCGCATGATGTCGAATTACCTCGTTTGGTGAGGCGCGAACGCCGCACCGGTGTGCCGTTCGCCGCCGAATGTCACCCAGGCGTGACCGTCGCAAGCAGCAGCGGTCCTAGCTGCACGCCGCGCAGGACCTGCAGACCTGACCCCGGGCAGGCACGCCATCGTGATAACGACTACCTTCACCTATGACGCTCCTAGTGCACCTAGGGCGGGCAGCCATATCAGCCTGAGCGCAAAGGGGTTCTCGTGGGCGACACCGACGACACCGCATCTCTGAAGTACCCGGGGGGCGATATCGACCTGAAAATCGTCCGCGCCACCGAAGGTGCCGACGGCATCGCGCTCGGTCCGCTGCTGTCCAAGACCGGGCACACCACCTTCGACAACGGGTTCGTCAACACCGCCGCCTGCAAGAGCGCCATCACCTACATCGACGGCGACGAGGGCATCCTGCGCTACCGCGGCATCCCGATCGACCAGCTCGCGGAGAAGTCGACGTTCATCGAGGTCTCCTACCTGCTCATCTACGGCGAGCTGCCCACCACCGACCAACTGGCCGAGTTCACCGGCAAGATCCAGCGCCACACCATGCTGCACGAGGACCTCAAGCGGTTCTTCGACGGATTCCCGCGCAACGCGCATCCGATGCCGGTGCTGTCCAGCGTGGTCAACGCCCTTTCGGCGTACTACCAGGACGCCCTGGACCCGATGGACAACTCTCAGGTCGAGCTGTCCACGATCCGGCTGCTGGCCAAGCTGCCCACGATCGCCGCCTACGCCTACAAGAAGTCGGTCGGCCAGCCGTTCCTCTACCCGGACAACTCGCTGACATTGGTGGAGAACTTCCTGCGCATGACGTTCGGCTTCCCGGCCGAGCCCTACCAGGCCGACCCCGAGGTGGTACGCGCGCTGGACATGCTGTTCATCCTGCACGCCGACCACGAACAGAACTGTTCGACGTCGACGGTCCGGTTGGTCGGCTCGTCGCGCGCCAACATGTTCACCTCGATCTCCGGCGGCATCAACGCGCTGTGGGGTCCCCTGCACGGTGGCGCCAACCAGGCGGTGCTGGAAATGCTCGAGGAGATCCGCGAGAGCGGCGACGACGTCGGCGAGTTCGTCCGCAAGGTGAAGAACCGCGAAGAAGGCGTCAAGCTGATGGGCTTCGGTCACCGCGTCTACAAGAACTACGACCCGCGTGCCCGCATCGTCAAGGAACAGGCCGACAAGATCCTGGACAAGCTGGGCGGCGACCCGCTGCTGGACATCGCCAAGCAGCTCGAAGAGGCCGCGCTGACCGACGACTACTTCATCGAGCGCAAGCTCTACCCGAACGTCGACTTCTACACCGGCCTGATCTACCGGGCACTGGGCTTCCCGGTCCGGATGTTCACGGTGTTGTTCGCGCTGGGCCGGCTGCCCGGCTGGATCGCGCACTGGCGCGAGATGCACGACGACAGCGACAGCAAGATCGGCCGGCCGCGCCAGATCTACACCGGCTACACCGAGCGCGACTACGTCGCCATCGACGGCCGCTAGTTTCGCTGCGAGCTGGGGGCACCACCCCCTCGCGAGCAGACGCAAAAGCCCCTGATTCGTGCCGAATTCAGGGGCTTTTGCGTCTGCTCGCCGTCAAGGTCGCCAGCACGGCCATCGCCGCGTTGTGCCCGCCGATGCCCGAGACCCCGCCGCCGCGGCGAGCGCTCGCGCCGCACCGCATGATCCGCGGGTGTTCGGTGGCCACCCCCCATCGCTGTGCCGGAGTGTCCAGCGGATCGTCGTCCTCGACGAACGGCCACGACAGCGCGCCGTGGAAGATGTTGCCCGCCGTCATGCCCAGCGCGTGCTCCAGGTCCCGTGTGGTCGTCGTCTCCAGGCACGGCCGGCCCTGCGCGTCGACGAGCAACAGATCTTGAATCGGTTCGGCCAGAACGGAATTCAGCGATCCGAGTACGGATTCGGTGAGCACGACGGCGTCCGCGCGCAGTGACGGCGGTGTGTGCAGACCGAACACCGTCATCGTCTGCACACCGGGCAACTCAGGCGACACGATGCTCGGATCGGCCAGCGAATGGCAGTAGGCCTCGCACGGCAACGGGTCCGGCACGTCTCCGTCCGACGCCCTCGTGTAGGCGGCGTCGAGCTGTGACCAGGTCTCGTTGACGTGCAGCGTCCCGGCGAATGCCTGCTCCGGTGTCACCCGCGGGTCCCGTAACCGGGGCAGTCGTCGCAGCACCATGTTGACCTTGACCTGCGCGCCCGGCGCCAGGGCGGGTGCCGACTCGCCCAACAGGTCGGCCAGTAGGACCGGCCCCACCCCGCTCAGTACGAACCGCGCCTGCAGCACACACTCGTCGTCGTGCCGGCGATAGCGCACCTCGCCATCCGGGTCTATCGCGAAAACATCTGCGTCAGTGCTGATTTCAGCTCCGTAGCCGGTGGCCGCCGCGGCCAGGGCCGCCGACACCGCGCCCATGCCGCCGACCGGCACATCCCAGTCGCCGGTGCCGCCACCCAGCACGTGATACAGCAGGCAGATGTTCTGCAGCAGCGACCGGTCGTCCAGTCGGGCGAAGGTGCCGATCAGTGCGTCGGTGGCGATCACCCCGCGGACCACGTCGTTGCCGACGGTGCCGGCGATCGCCCGCCCGATCGGTTCGTCGACCAGGGCTTGCCACGCAGACGCCGCGTCGGGATCACCACCGTCCAGCACGAGCCGGCGGGCTTGTTCGCGGGTGCGCAGCGGCTCGAGCAGGGTCGGCCAAAAGCGCCGCGTCACCAGCCGAGAGCGCCGGTAGAACGCGTCGAAGCCCTGCTCGTCGGCCGCGGCGCCGAGCGCGTCGAACCCGCCGGGTGATCCGACGAGCAGACCGGTGCGTCCCCCGGTGATGGGGTCCGGGGTGTAGGACGAATACGCGCGTCGGCTCAGCCGTACCCGAACGCCCAGGTCATCGAGTATGCGCGACGGCAGCAGGCTGACCAGGTACGAATAGCGTGACAGCCGGACGTCGACGCCGTCGAAGGCCCGTGCCGATATCGCGGCGCCGCCGACGTGTGCTTGGCGTTCCAGGACCCGCACTCGCAAACCCGCGCGCGCCAGGTAGGCGGCCGCGACCAGCCCATTGTGCCCACCGCCGACGATCACGACGTCGTACCGGGGATTGACCGCCGGGCCAGTCCCGTTGGCCATCGCTACAGTCTGCCCGACGTTCCCCCGGGAACGGGCCGGGACTCGGTAGGCTGCTAATCGCCTGGAAGTGCACGAACGAGTGAGGAGCGATGGCCGGTTCAGAGGTGGGTGTGACGGAAGCACCCACGCCCGCCGAGCCCGTGGCCCAGGACCGACCGACCCGACGGCAGCTCGTCCGGCTCTGGCTGATCGGTCTGGCGCTGATCCCGTTCCTGCTCGCCCTGATCAGCTACGGCGCATACGAGCGTCCCATGGCCGTCAACGGCCCAACCGGCGATCTGCCCACGCTGTCCCCGACATCGGTCAGTATCTCGATGGCGCCCAGCCTGTCGTTGTCGCTGCTGTCCGTCAGCCGCGACGGCAACGGCATCACGTTGATCGGTGACTTTCCCGACGAGGCGTCGAAAGCGTCATTGATGAAGGCGCTCAAGGGATTACTGGCGCCGGGAGTCGCCGTCGTCGACCAGATCCGCATCGACCCGCTGGTGCACACCCTCGACTTCACCAACGCCGAACCCGTTTTCACCGCCGGCGCCCCGATTCCAGACTTCAACTTCAAGGTCGAGAAAGACACCGTCACGCTGACCGGCACCGCTACCACACCGGACCAGAAGGAGGCGATCGGCCGCGCCGCCGCCGCCGCCTGGCCGGACGTCAACCTGACCAACAAGATCGTGGTCAAAGGCCAGATCACGCCGATGCCCCCGGGTGGTACGCCGGCCCCGCCTGCCCCTGCCCCTGCGGCGGCCGCGAATTGCGGCGATCTACAGGCCGCCATCAACGCCATGACCGGTGGTCCGCTTGCGTTCGGAAACGACGGCGTGAGCCTGACACCGGAGGACAACGACATCCTGATCCGGGTGGCCGACAAGCTCAAGGCATGTCCGGACGCCCGCGTCACCATCAACGGCTACACCGACAACGCCGGCAGCGAGGCCGTCAATATTCCGCTGAGCACCCAACGGGCCACCGCCGTCGCCGAATACGTCATTGCCAACGGCGTGCCGCGCGCCCGGGTCACCGCCAAGGGGATGGGGTCGGCCAATCCGATCGCGAGCAATGACACCCCAGAGGGACGGGCCAAGAACCGCCGCGCCGAGATCGTGGTCGGCTAGGGGATCGGATATGGGTTTCGTGGTCCAGTGGTTGATCTGCTCGGTCGCTTTTGTCGGCGGTTCGGCCGTGGCTTACGGAATAGCGTTGCTGCTCAAGCCCAAACAACGCGACGCCGAAGACGCGCCCGCCCCCGAGCCCGAACCCGAACCCCGCCCCGACCCCGAACCGCAGCCCGTCGAGCAGGAGTCTTCGGAGATCGGAGCCAAAGGGTGAGCGGTCAACTGCACTGGTGGCCCGCCGCTGTCGCGTTCGGGCTCGGCATGGTGCTGACGCTGACGCTGATGATGCGCCCGGCCAAAGTCCCGATGCCGGCCTGGGTGTCGGGTCAACCGGGGCCGCTGGCCCAGCCCGAGCCGCCGACGATGAAGGTGCCGGCCAGCGAGGCGCCTACCCAACGGATCCCGGTGGCCAGGCCGCGACCGGCGAAGAAGACCGCCGCCAAAGTGCCACCGAGAAAACGCAGGCCGATTCCGCGAGACGATGCGACGGAGGCGATTGCGGTCCCAAGGAAGAGGACCGCGAAGAAGGTCCCGGCGAAGAAGGCCAGACCCAGACGCCCACCCGGTCGGATTCCTGTCACGAAAGACCTTGCGACGCAGACTGATACGCTCAGCGAAGCGCAGACGGTGCAGATACCTCTGGTGCCGTACGCGCCGTACGGCCCTGGGTCCATGCGTGCCGATCCCGACGGGACTGGGCCGGAGGGCTGGCAGGTGAAGGGCCGCACCGATTCTCGGCTGTTCTATCTTCCCGATGATCCGGGCTACGACGACGTCGAGGCCCAAGTCTGGTTCGAGGACGAGGATTTCGCCAGGCGGGCGTTTTTCATGCCGGGGCGCGACAGCGCGCCTACCAGCCCCGAGGACTAGGGCGTTTCTGACAATAGCGCCGGTCCTGGTGAGGCGGGTTGAGTTGCATGGGGGTGCGCATCCTGACGCTGGTTTCGCGCCCAGATTTTGCACGCGGAGTAAGCGTTTGGGTTGTTTCGTGATTTCGCTGTGAAGACTTGGTCTTGGGGGTGAAGGGACGGCTTTCGGGGTGAAACCAGGGCGGGAAAATCGGCGAAATCCCGCCGTGGTTTCCCTCGCAAAGCCCAGGTTTCACACTGAAAGCCCAGGTTTCACACTGAAAGCCCCAGGTTCACCCGAACTCGACACCGACTAGCTGGGGCCGGGCAGGCGCAGCACCAGTCGCGCCCCGCCCATTGCGCTGCTCTCCAAAGTCGCCGTGCCACCGTGTAATTGGGCCTGCTGAGCGACCAGCGCCAGGCCCAGGCCGGACCCGGAATGTGAGGCGGTCGAACCTCGCGAGAATCGTTCGAACACGATCCGGCGTTCCTCTTCGGGCACGCCGCTGCCGTCGTCGTCGATGGCGATCTCCACTCCGGCTCGCGAGCTGACCGCCGACACCTGGACATGGGTGGCGCCGCCGTGCTTGACGGCGTTGGCGATCGCGTTGTCCACCGCCAGGCGCAGCCCGGCCGGCATCCCGACGATGATGCACGTCGGCGACGGCACCAGGGACACGTCGACGTCGGGGTAGATGCGGGTGGCATCGTGAGCGGCCCGGTCCAGCAGATCGGTGATGTCGACCGGTACGTGGTCATCGGAGGTGGACAGCTCGCCTTGGGCGAGCCGCTCCAACGCGCTCAGGGTGGCCTCGATGCGCGACTGGGTGCGGATGACGTCGCCGAGCACTTCCTTGCGCTGCTCGTCGGGCATGTCCAGGGTGGCCAGCACCTCGAGGTTGGTCCGCATCGCGGTCAGCGGGGTGCGCAACTCGTGCGAGGAGACCGCGGCGAAGTCACGGGCCGAGGCCAGCGCCTCCTGCGTCCGGTTCTGCTCGTTCCAGATGCGTTGCAGCATGCCCCGCATGGCCTCGGCGATCTCGACGGCTTCACTGGCGCCGTGCACCTCGACCCGCGGGGCTTCGTCGCCGGCATCGATCGACCTCGTCTGTTCGGCGAGTTGTTTGAACGGCCGCACCGCGAAAGCGGCCAGCAGCCAAGCGAACACGGCGGCCGCCGCCACGGCGAAGATGCAGATCAACAGCACCCGCCGATGCAGGTTGTTGGTTTCGGCGTACGTCGCGTCGTAGGTCGCGCCGACGGCCATCGACATCGGTTCCGGTCCGGAGATCTCCACCGTGCGCACCCGGTAACGCACCCCGTTGATGTAGGTGTCGGCGTAGTCGGCCTGCAGTGGCGGCAAGGTGATGTCGGAGTTCGACTTGACCACGTTGCCGCGGCGCACCGTGATCAGGGCGTCCTGGTCGTTGGGGGAGCGCGGGATCTCGTCGAGACCGCGCGGCACGAACGGGATGGCGAAACCAGCGGCCTCGTCGAGCCGGCGGTCCAGCCGCTCTTTGCGGTCCTTGGTGATACCGACCCACACGACAACGCCCACGATCAGCACGGGAATCGCGGCGCCGATCGCCGTCGCGACCACCACCCGGGTCCGTAGCGAGGGCGTTCGGGCGAAGATCCGCGACAGGATGTTCATCGGCAATACTGCGGCCTTACTGCATCCGAAGGACGAACCCGACTCCCCGGACGGTGTGCAGGAGCCGCGGACCGCCGTTGGCCTCCAACTTGCGTCGCAGGTAGCCGATGAAGACATCGACGACGTTGGTGTCGGCGGCGAAATCATAGCCCCACACCAGCTCCAGCAACTGCGCGCGGGACAGCACTGCGGTCTTGTGCTCGGCCAGCACGGCCAGCAGGTCGAACTCTCGCTTGGTCAGGTCCACGTCCACGCCGTTGACCCGAGCCCGGCGGCCCGGGATGTCCACCTCCAGCGGGCCCACCGTGATGGTTTCCGACGACGACGTCGCGGTGGCTCCGCGGCGGCGCAGCAGCGCGCGCACCCGGGCCACCAGTTCGGCCAGCACGAACGGCTTGACCAGGTAGTCGTCGGCTCCGGCCTCCAGACCGGCCACCCGGTCGTCGACCGAGCTGCGGGCGCTGAGCACGCACACCGGCACGTCGTTGTCCATCGCGCGCAGTGCCGTGACGACGCTGACGCCGTCCAGCACCGGCATGTTGATGTCCAGCACGATCGCGTCCGGGCGGGTCTCGGTGGCGCTGCGCAGGGCTTCGGCGCCGTCGACCGCCGTCGACACCTCGAAACCGGAGAGCCGCAGGCCGCGCTCCAGCGAGGCGAGCACGTCGGAGTCGTCGTCGACGACCAAGACCCGAGGTGAGTTGACACCAGTGTCCATGGGTTCATCTTGCCTGATTGTCGGGTGCGACGGTGGGAGGCACGAGCAGTCCGCGGGATGCCGGGACCGTAGCAACGCATTGTCGAAATGGTTATCGTTTCGACGCTGCGCAGCGACCGGGCCTGGTTGCCGACGTGCAATCATCGAGATCGGGTGGCAGGTCACGACATTCGGCGTCGCGACCGAAATTCGTTGTTGCGATTCGCCTTTGACGCCATCTCTCGCAACGGGATCGGGAGACGAGCTCGATGACCGACGTCATGCCCGCCCCGTATGAGGTGGCCCAGGCGCCCGACCAGGACCCGCGTCGGTGGAGCGTCATGGGTGCGGCGGCAATCCTTACTTGCGTTGCGGCCGTTGGGTTCCCACTCATGGCGAGGGCGACGATCGATGGCCCGCTGAGCTACTACGATCACCGTGGGCTGTGGGTGCCGGGGGTGGCGGCCATCGCTTTGCTGTTGTCCGAGTCGGCGATGTGGTTGATACGCCGCCGGGTCACCGTCTGTGCGGCGACGGGCCTGGGACCCGCGATTCGCCGAGACTTGCACCAAGGCTTGCATATCTTGCCGCTGACCTTTCACCTGCGTTGCCAGACCGGGAAATTGGTGTCGCGTTCAGTGAGCGATCAGGACACCGTGCGCGGTCTGCTCTCGTTCGGCGCGGTGCTGGTGGTGCTCGACAGCCTTCAACTCGCCGTGGTGACAGTGTGTCTGCTCGCGCTGTACTGGCCGATGGGGGTGGTGGCGCTGGCCATGGTCGCGGCGCTGCTCGCCACGGTGCTGCACCATCAGGGCGAACTGAGTTTGCCCAGGTTGCCCGCGCAGGTCTGGACGGTGCTGGAGGTCATCCCCAATCTCGCTCTGGTCGTCGTGCTGGGGCACGGGGCGTACGCGGTGTGGCATGGCCTGATCACCATGGGCACGCTGACGGCGTCGCTGCTGATGACGCTGTCCCTGGTCTGGCCAGCCACCGGGCTGGGCTTTCTGTTGTCGATGACCCGCGAAGCGATGAGAGGGTCGGCTAACTGAGCGTGTTCCCGGCCTCCGGCAGGCCGATACGGCGGTAGCGCCGCAAGCGCGCGTCCAAGCGCCCGGCGTCGGGCAACATCCGCAGCGCGTGTACCTCCGCGGCGATCGCGCGGGACAGCCGCGCCGAGAACTCGGCCGGCTCGTCGGCGGCGTCGGGACGTTCGGGCACGACCGCGTCGACGATGCCGGCCGCCAACAGGTCGGTCGACCGGATACCTTGTGCCGCAGCGAGTTCCGGTGCATGTGTGATGTCACGAAAGACGATCGCGCTGGCGCCCTCGGGCGGCAGCGGGGCCAGCCACCCGTGCTGCGCGGCCAGCACCCGGTCGGCGGGCACCATGGCCAGCGCCGGCCCGCCGCTGCCCTGACCCAACAGCACCGACACCGTGGGAGTCGCCAACGTCACCAGCTCGGCCAGGCACTGGGCGATCTGCCCGGCCAAGCCGCCCTGTTCGGCTTCGATGGACAATGCCGGCCCTGCGGTGTCGATCACCAGCACCAGGGGGAGTCGCAGTTCGGCGGCCAAGGCCATACCCCGGCGCGCCTCGCGCAGCGAAGCGGGCCCGACGGCATTGCCGCCACCGGGTTGGGTCCGCTGCTGGCCGAGCACCACCACCGGCTGACCGCAAAACCGGGCCAACGCCAGCAGCGTCGTCGTACCCCGACCGGTGCCCGACAACGGCACCAAATCGGTAGCGCCGTGGCGCAACAGGTCCCGCACATCGGGCCGATCCGGGCGCCGCGAAGCCAGCACCGAATCCCAGGCACCGACGTCGGGCACCGGCTCGGCCGGCTGAGGTGCCGGCGGCGGCCCGGGGGCGTCGGCGATCACCGTCAGCGCCCGGTCGAGCGTGTCACGTAACTCACCGAGCGCGACGACGTCATCGATCACCCCGTGCCGCTGCAGGTTCTCCGCCGTCTGCACGCCGGACGGGAACGGCTCGCCATACAGCAACTCGTACACGCGGGGACCGAGAAACCCGATCAGCGCGCCCGGCTCGGCGAACGTCACGTGACCCAGCGATCCCCAGGACGCAAACACCCCGCCCGTCGTCGGGTTGCGCAGATAGACCAGGTACGGCAGGTGGGCTTGGCGGTGCAGCCGGACGGCGGCGGCTATCTTGACCATCTGCAGGAACGCGACCGTACCCTCCTGCATGCGGGTGCCGCCCGAGCTCGGCGACGCCAGCAACGGCAACCGCTCGGCGGTGGCGCGCTCGACCGCCGAAGTGATCCGTTCTGCGGCGGCCACCCCGATCGACCCGGCCAGGAAGTCGAAGTCGCAGACCACCACCGCCACCCGGCGTCCGAAGACCGTTCCCTCGCCCGTGGAGACGGATTCGTCGCGTCCGGTGGCGGCCCGGGCGTCGGCCAGCTCACGGGCGTAGGACGGCGAGGTCGGCACCGTGAGCGGGTCGGTGTCCCAGCTGAGGAACGAGCCGGGGTCGAGTACCGTGTCGCGCAGTTGATCGGTCGTGATACGGCTCACACCGACGAGGCTAGTTATCCTGGCCCCCATGATCGGTATCACCCAGACCGAAGCCGTCCTGACCATCGAACTGCAGCGACCGGAGCGGCGCAACGCGCTGAACTCCCAGCTCGTCGAGGAGCTGCGGGAGGCGTTGCTGAAGGCGGGGGACGGCTCGGTGCGGGCCATCGTGCTGACCGGGCAGGGCACGGCGTTCTGCGCCGGGGCGGACCTGTCCGGCGACGCGTTCGCCGCCGACTACCCCGACCGGCTCGTCGAACTACACCGGGTCATGGACGCCACGTTGATCCCGGTGATCGGTGCGATCAACGGTCCCGCCATCGGCGCCGGGCTGCAGCTGGCCATGCAGTGCGACCTCCGGGTCGTCGCACCGGACGCGTTCTTCCAGTTCCCGACGTCGAAATACGGTCTGGCGCTGGACAATTGGAGCATCCGCCGGTTGTCCTCGCTGGTCGGTCACGGCCGGGCCAGGTCGATGCTGCTGACCGCGGAGAAACTGACCGCCGAGGTCGCGCTACAGACCGGCATGGCCAATCGGATCGGGACGCTTGCCGACGCCCAGGCCTGGGGCGCAGAGATCGCCGGGCTGGCGCCGCTGGCCATCCAGCACGCCAAGCGGGTACTCAACGACGACGGCTCCATCGAAGAAGCCTGGCCGGAGCACAAGGAGCTGTTCGACAAGGCCTGGGGCAGTCAGGACGTGATCGAGGCGCAGGTGGCCCGGGTCGAAAAGCGGCCACCGAACTTTCAGGGGGCCTGACGGACATGACGAACCGGGCGCTGCGACTGGCCGCCGGCACCGTCTCGCTGGCAGCGGGCGGCTGGTTGCTACGCGCCCTGCACGGCGCCCCCTCGGCGCTGGGCGCCGACCCCGGAGCCATCGAAGCCGTCACAGCGGATTCGCCGAACTACCGGGACGGCGCGTTCGTCAACATCGACCCCGGCTCGCTCTACGTGATGAACCGCGAGCAGCTGCGCCAGGTCGCCTGGGAACTGGTCGGCGCACGCGTACACAGCCGTCCCGCGCGACCGATCCCGTTGGCATCGCCGTCCATTTATCAGGGTGAGCCGGCCGAATTGGCGGTCAGCTGGTTCGGTCACTCGACGGCACTGATCGAGATCGACGGTTACCGCGTGCTGACCGACCCGGTGTGGAGCGACCGCTGCTCGCCGTCGGACCTGGTCGGACCGCAACGACTGCATCCCCCGCCCGTGCAATTGGAAGGCTTGCCGGCCGTCGACGCCGTAGTGATCAGCCACGACCACTACGACCATCTCGACATCGACACCGTGCTCGCGCTGGCTCGCATGCAGCGGGCACCGTTCTTCGTGCCGCTCGGGGTTGGTGCGCACCTACGGTCGTGGGGGATACCCGAGCAGCGGATCGTCGAGCTCGACTGGAATCAGAGCGCGAAGGTCGACGAACTGACCATCGTCTGCGTACCGGCCCGGCACTTCTCCGGGCGCTTTCTGAGCCGCAACAACACGCTGTGGGCGTCCTGGGCGTTTGTCGGGCCGTCGCACCGGGCCTATTTCGGTGGCGACACCGGCTACACCAAGAGCTTTGCCGACATCGGTTCCGAACACGGGCCGTTCGACCTGACGCTGATGCCGATCGGCGCGTACAACACGGCCTGGCCGGACATCCACATGAACCCGGAGGAAGCGGTACGGGCTCATCTGGACGTCACCGACTCGGGGTCGGGGCTGCTGGTGCCGATTCACTGGGGGACGTTCCGGCTGGCGCCGCACCCCTGGTCCGAGCCGGTCGAGCGGGTGCTCGAAGCGGCCGAGGCGGACGGGGCTCAGGTGGCGGTGCCCAATCCTGGGCAGCGGATCGACACCGCCTCGCCGCTGCGATTCAGCGCGTGGTGGCGGCTCTGAGCGAACCTGGTTTCCTTCCCGCGAAACCAGATGCCGGCCCGCTTCATCGGGCGCGAGGGTCCTCAAATGTACGGCCAAAACGGCGTGTCGTCGTACATTTGAGCGCGCTCGCGGGAAAAGGATTAGCCATGAGGAAACGTGCGGCGACGGCCGCAGTCCTGCTGCTGATGGTGTCGCTGGTTGGCTGTGGTCCCGGGCGACCGGCGTCCAGTCCGTCGTCCACGCCGGTCCAGGTGCCGCCCAACGAGTTCTCCGGCTTGCAGATCCCCGCCGGCCGCATCGACGACGCCGTCGCCAAGGTCGACGGCCTGGTGGCCGAACTGATGAAGAACAGCGGCATCCCGGGTATGGCGGTGGCGATCGTTCGCGGCGGGAAGACGTTGTACGCCAAGGGGTTCGGCATCAGGGATGCAAGCAGGCCAGACGCTGCGGACAACAAGGTCAACGCCGACACCGTCTTTCAACTGGCCTCGATATCGAAGTCGATCGGTGCGACCGTGGTGGCGCACGAAGTCACCGACGGTGCCATCACCTGGGACACGCCCGTGGTGTCGAAGCTGCCGTGGTTCGCGCTCAGCGACCCTTACGTCACCGAGCACGTGACAGTCGCCGACCTTTATTCGCACCGCTCCGGGTTGCCCGACCACGCCGGCGATGCCCTGGAAGACCTGGGCTACGACCGCCGGCAAGTGCTGGAGCACCTGAAGTATCTGAGTCTGGCCCCTTTCCGGAACAGCTACGCCTACACCAACTTCGGGGTGACCGCCGGTGCCAGCGCCGCCGCGGCCGCCGCCGGCAAGTCCTGGGAGGACCTGTCCGACGAAGTGCTCTACCGACCGCTCGGGATGGCCTCGACGAGTTCCCGGCTCGCCGACTTCCTGGCCAGGCCCAACCGAGCGGTCAACCACATCAAGATCGGCGACAAATGGGAAGCACGTTTCCAGCGCGACCCCGACGCCCAGACTCCCGCGGGTGGGGTGAGCTCGTCGGTCAACGACATGGCGCACTGGCTGACCATGCTGCTCGCCCGCGGTACCTACAACGGTCAGCGCATCACCTCACCGGAAGCGTTGCAGCCCGCTCTCACCCCGCAGGTGATCTCCGTGGCCGCAAAAAACCCGCAGGCGCGGGCCGGCACCTACGGCTACGGTTTCAATGTGTCGGTGACCTCATCCGGACGTACCCAGTACAGTCACTCGGGAGCGTTCGGACTAGGCGCGGCAACGACTTTCGCGGTGTTGCCGTCGGAGGACGTGGCCATCGTCGCGCTGACCAACGCCGCTCCCTACGGTGTGCCGGAAGCGCTGACGGCCGAGTTCATGGACCTGGTGCAGTACGGCCAGGTGCGGGAGGACTGGGCCACGTTGTACCGGCAACAACTGGGTCCGATGAACCGCCCGGACGGTTCACTGGTCGGCAGGCCACCTCCGGTCAACCCGGCTCCGGCCCGGCCGCTGACCGAATACGTCGGTGTCTACGCGAACGACTATTGGGGGCCGGCCACCGTCACCGAACGTGACGGCCGCCTGCAGCTGGCGCTAGGGCCCAAGAACCAGACCTTCGACCTGACCCACTGGGACGGCGACACCTTCACATTCCCGCTGACCAACGAAAACGCCTTGCCCGGTTCGATTTCCAAAGCGACCTTCGTCGGCAACGCGCTGAACCTCGAGTACTACGACGCCGACAAGCTCGGAACATTCAACCGATGACCGCCGCGCCTGCCGTGACCGGATTGTCCGATGCCGAAGTGGCGCAACGGGTCGCCGACGGGCAAGCCAACGACCTTCCCGAGCGCGCCACCCGCAGCATCGCGCAGATCGCGCGGGCCAACGTCTTCACCCGGATCAACGCAATCCTGGGTGTGCTGTTCGCCATCGTGCTGGTGACCGGGTCGGTGATCAACGGGCTGTTCGGCTTGTTGATCGTCGCCAACAGCGTCATCGGCATGGTCCAGGAGATCCGCGCCAAGCGGACGCTGGACGAACTGGCCATCGTCGGACAGGCAAAACCATTGGTGCGCAGGCAATCCGGAACGTGTGCCCGCCCCCCCGACGAGGTGGTGCTCGACGACGTGATCGAGGTCGGTCCGGGCGACCAGATCGTGGTCGACGGGCAGATCCTCGAAGTGGACAATCTCGAGGTCGACGAGTCACTGCTCACCGGCGAAGCCGACCCGATCGCCAAACAGTCGGGCGAGGAAGTCATGTCGGGCAGTTTCGTCGTCGCCGGCTCCGGAGCGTACCGCGCCACCAAGGTCGGCCGTGACGCCTACGCGGCCAGACTCGCCGCCGAGGCCAGCAAGTTCACGTTGGTGAAATCCGAACTGCGCAACGGTATCAACAGAATCCTGCAGTTCATCACCTACTTGCTGATACCGGCCGGACTCCTCACCATCTACACCCAGTTGTTCACCACCAACGCGGGCTGGCGCGAGTCCGTGTTGGCGACCGTGGGTGCGTTGGTGCCGATGGTGCCGGAAGGTCTGGTGCTGATGACCTCGATCGCATTCGCGATCGGCGTCGTGCGACTCGGTCGGCGCCAATGCCTGGTGCAGGAGTTGCCCGCGATCGAGGGACTGGCCCGGGTCGACGTCGTCTGTGCTGACAAGACCGGCACGCTGACCGAGAGTGGCATGCGGGTAGCCGAGGTCGAAGATCTCGGCCCGGCCGGCGAAAGTCCCGCCGACGTGCTCGCCGCGCTGGCGGCGGCCGACCCCCGTCCGAACGCCAGCATGCAGGCGATAGCCGACGCATATCCCGACCCTCCCGGTTGGACCGTCACCGCCACAGCGCCTTTCAAGTCCGCGACCAAATGGAGCGGCGTGTCCTACCGCGATCACGGGGACTGGGTGATCGGGGCGCCCGACGTGCTGCTCGACCCGGACTCGGAGCCGGCCGCGCAAGCCGAGACGCTCGGCGGGCAGGGCCTGCGGGTGCTGCTGCTCGGCACCAGCGCCACCGCGGTCGACGATCCCGAAGCGCCCGGTGCCGTCGCTCCCGTCGCCCTGGTGGTGCTGGAGCAGAAGGTGCGCCCGGATGCCGGTGAAACACTGGGATACTTTGCGGCTCAAGGCGTTACCGTCAAGGTGATCTCCGGGGATAACGCCGTGTCGGTCGCCGCGGTGGCCGACAGGCTCGGACTGCACGGCGAGACGATGGACGCCCGGCGGATGCCGTCCGAACCAGCCGAACTGGCCGAGACCCTGGACACCTACACCACATTCGGCCGGGTGCGCCCCGATCAGAAGCGCACCATGGTGCACGCCCTGCAGGCGCACGGGCACACGGTGGCAATGACCGGTGACGGTGTCAACGACGTGCTCGCCCTCAAAGACGCCGACATCGGCGTGGCGATGGGTGCGGGCAGTCCGGCGGCCCGCGCGGTAGCGCAACTTGTGTTGCTGGACAACAAGTTCGCGACGCTGCCCTATGTGGTGGGCGAGGGGCGGCGAGTGATCGGCAACATCGAACGCGTCGCGAGCCTGTTCCTGACCAAGACGGTGTATTCGGCGTTGCTGGCACTGCTGGTCGGCATCGAATGCCTACTGGCCAAGCCATTGGGTGCCGATCCGCTGTTGTTCCCGTTCCAGCCCATTCACATCACCATCGCGGCCTGGTTCACGATCGGCATTCCGTCCTTCATCTTGTCGTTGGCGCCCAACAACGAGCGTGCTTACCCGGGTTTCGTGCGGCGGGTGCTGACCTCGGCGTTGCCGTCCGGCCTCGTCGTGGGAGTCGCGACGTTCGTCTCGTATCTCACCGCCTATCACGGCCGGCATGCGACGGGAGTGGAGCAGGACCAGGCGTCGACGACGGCGCTGATCACCTTGCTCGTGACGGCGGTGTGGGTGCTGGCCGTGGCGGCCCGCCCCTACCAATGGTGGCGGTTGGCGCTGGTCATCGTCTCCGCGCTGGCGTACGTGCTGATCTTCAGCTTGCCGTGGACGCAACAGAAGTTCTTCCTCGATCCGTCGAACCTGTGGGCGACGACGACGGCGCTGGCAATCGGTGCGACGGGGGCGGCCGTCATCGAGGCCTTGTGGTGGATGCGGGCCAGGGTCCTGGGAGTGAAACCGCAAGTGTGGCGTGGTTAGCAGCGGCAGATAGGGTCGTACCGGCAATCAGGGGCTCCGGGGGAGGGGCTCTTCGAGGGAAGGGACGATCAGATGGGATTTCTGGACAAGGCCAAGGGCCTGTTGTCGCAGAACGCCGACAAGGTCGAGACGGTGATCAACAAGGCCGGCGAGTTCGTCGACGAAAAGACGCAGCATAAGTACACCGACACCATCCACAAGGTGCAGGAGGGCGCCAAGAAGGTGGCCGGCCCCGGCGACCAGCAGGGGTAGCGGCGGATGGCGAAACTCTCCGGAGCGATCGACGTTCCGCTCCCGCCGGAAGAGGCGTGGAAGCATGCGTCGGACCTGACCCGATACAAGGACTGGCTGACCATCCACAAGGTGTGGCGCAGCAAGCTACCGGAAGTCATCGAGAAGGGCACCGTCCTCGAGTCCTATGTCGAGGTCAAGGGCATGACCAACCGGATCAAGTGGACGATCGTGCGCTACAAGCCGCCGGAAGGTATGACACTCAACGGCGACGGCGTCGGCGGTGTCAAGGTCAAGCTGATCGCCAAGGTCGCCCCCAACGGCGAGGGTTCCTCCGTCGTCAGTTTCGACGTGCATCTTGGTGGTCCCGCGCTGTTCGGGCCGATCGGCATGGTGGTGGCCGCGGCGCTGCGCAGCGACATCCGCGAGTCGCTGCAGAACTTCGTCACGGTGTTCACCCGTCCCGATCCGGGCATGAACGGGGGCCGGGTCGTCCATCAGTGACCGGTCAGTTTGCGGTCCGGCCGAGTTAACGGACGGTTGCCCGCCGCGACCGATCACACCGGGGCCGCGTTCAACCTGTCGTCGCTGCGGAGCTGACTCCTGTTGCCACGCTGGCGTGACGCTCGGCGCCAAACGCAACGCTGGCGTGACGCTCGGTCGAGGCAGCGGCCTTCGGTTAACCTCGCAAACATGAGTCGCCGCCCCCGCCCCGGCTGGATGGTGGCGCTGTGCGCCATGGTGCTCGCCACCAGTACCTGGTTGCCCTGGCTGACGACGCAGGTCGACGGCGGCGGCTGGGCGAACGCGATCGGGGGCACCCACGGCAGCCTGGAACTGCCACGTGGATTCGGTGCGGGCCAACTGATCTTGTTGCTGTCCTCGGCACTGCTGGTGGCCGGCGCGATGGTCGGGCGCGGATTGTCCGCCCGCTCGGCTTCGATTGCGACGCTGGTCATTTCACTGCTCGTGGTGGGACTCGTGGTGTTGTACTACCGGCGCAACATCAGCGTGCAGGTATCGGCCGAGTACGGCTTCTACGTCGGTGCGGTCGCCGCGGCCGGCGCGGTGGCCTGCGCGGTGTGGGCGGTGGTGGTGGCGGCGCTGGACGCTCGGCGCTAGCGGTCAGCCCGGAAACCGATGCGTGCCGGATGCTGAGCTGTCGACGGGCTCGTTGACCCCGTACACGAACGGCGCGAAGACGACTTCGCGACCGTCCGGGTCGCGGTAAGTGACGGCACCGGTGGCCTCCCAGTACGGATGCTGCTCGACGCGCGGAACCGCTGCCTCCTCCAGCCGGGTGATGGCGTGCTGCTGGGCTTGCCTGTCCGGAAAGTACAGGCACAGCTGGTCGTGCGGGTCCACTGCCGGCGCGGTCACGGACTCCACGATCTCCATCGTCAACGACGAGCCGGGCAGCCCGAATATCGCGCCGTTGCTGCCGTAGCTCTCGCTGAACGTCTCGAACAGCGGCAACCCGACCAGTTCGCGGTAGAACCGTACCGTCTCGGCGTAATTCGACGAGCGACGGGCGAAACGGATGGCACCGACCGAGGCCAGCTGCGCCGGCCAGTGCGTGACCCGGCCCCCGTTCACAGGCCGACCGCCGTCGCCGCGGAATCCACTTCGCCCCAACGGCGCAACTCGGCACCCGGCACCCACGTGGAATGGGTACCGCTGGAAATGCGTTCGGGCAGCGCAAGTTTGCACAGCGGCCCGTCGCCGACCCGGGCCGCATCGAACACCAGACAGTACGACGCATCGGCATTCATGTCCGTGGTCAACGTGACCAGGTAGCCGTCGTCCTCAGCAGTGCCGCCGACCCGGGGTGCCATCGCGGTCTCGCTGCCGTACACGCCGTCACCGAATGAGAAGCGTTCCTCGTCGCCGGTGCGCAGGTCGTGTTTGACCAAGCCGTCGAACAGGAACCAGCCCGGCTTGCCACTTGCGGCGTACACATAGCGGTAGTCGCTGGTCAGGTAGTCGGTGTTGATCATCCCGAATTCGGTGACCGAGTCCGACAGCGGGCCTTCCGTCACCTTCCCGGTCAACAGGTTCAGCCGCCACCGGTGCAGGCGGGCATCCATCCGATCCAGTGCCAGGAAGCGAAACAGTTTCTCCCACTTGCCGGTTGGTCCGGCCCCGCTCTCCAGCGGTTGGGGTGCGCCTTCGAAGAATCCGTCGAGCACGATCTCGTCGCCGTCCTCGTAGGCATTGGTGAAGTGCAGCACGTACGTCGGGTCGGCTTCGAACCACCGGATCTCCTGCGTGCCGCCCCGCCGCGGGATCACCGCGAACCGCGACGGCATGTCCGCGTGATAGCGCGGCAGGTGCACCCGGTGCTCGAGCAGCTGCGGATCCCAGAACAACGGGAAATCGTTGAGTATGGCGTAGTTTTCGGTGAACGCCATGTCGTGCGGGAGGCGTGGCCCGGGCAGTGGGATGTCGACATAGTGGACGAGGTCGTTGTTCGCGTCGACGACCCCGTAGCGCATGTACGGGTCCTGCTTGCTGTAGTTGAAGAACAACAACTCGCCGGTCGTGTTGTCCACCTTGGGATGTGCCGACACTCCCCAGTCGGACGGGAACTTTCCGTTCCAGGTTTCCTTGCCCAACGTGTTCGCC
The DNA here is from genome assembly GCF_059813095.1 of Mycobacterium sp. NGS22. Lineage (NCBI taxonomy): Bacteria > Bacillati > Actinomycetota > Actinomycetes > Mycobacteriales > Mycobacteriaceae > Mycobacterium > Mycobacterium sp. NGS22. The sequence continues at coordinate 49,118 of NZ_JCALDY010000018.1, read as the reverse complement.
GAATGCGGATCCACCCGGTACAGGTCACCGCACTGGTAGAAGCTGGTCAGGGCGACACCGCGGTGGACGATGACATCGGTGCTCGATGCATCCTTCATCAGTTCGCGCGCACCCCAACCACGTTCACGTTTGGCGATCTGTACCGGCTCGGCCAATCCGGGCCAAAGTGGTTCGCCCGCTTCGTTTTCCGCCAGGAAGCCCTCGGTCTGGATGAACCGGTTTCGGTAGAATGCTTTGCCGTCGCGGAAGCCGACGATGTGCAGCATCCCGTCGCCGTCGAACGGGTGATACGTCTTGAACGCCGGGTGCAACGGGTTCTCGGTGTTGCGCAGGTAGATGCCGTCCAGGTCACCGGGAAGCTCGCCGTCCACGACGGTCAGATCGTCGGCGTCCCACTCGGTGGTCTGCGGTCGCCACGGACCGGTGCGGTAGGGGTGGTCGTCATCCTCGGGCAGCGTCGACAGATACTTCCCGACAATCTGCACATCCATGGTCAAACGCCTTCGCCGACAACGAAACTCACGGTGGTGGCGGTACTGCCGCCGAAGTTGAGCGTGCCGAAAGTCCGGGCACCCTCGACCTGGTAGTCGCCGGCCGTGCCACTGACCTGCTTGGCCGCGTCCACGAGCATCCGAACTCCAGACGCCCCCACCGGGTGCCCGCCGCCGATCAGCCCGCCGCTGGGGTTGATCGGCAACCGACCGCCTATCTCGATCTCACCGTTCTCGATCGCTTTCCACGATTCGCCCGGCCCGGTCAGTCCGATGTGGTCGATGGCCAGGTACTCACTGGGCGTGAAGCAGTCGTGCACCTCGAAGCCGTCCACCTCGTCGAGCGTCCGCTGCGCGCGGCGCAACGCGTCGAGCACCGCCGACCGCACGTGAGGCAGCACATAGGGGTCGTCGGCGGCGCGGTCCAGTTTCTGCCGCAATCCCAGCCCGACCGTTCGATGCCCCCACCCGTCGATCCGCCCGATCGGTCGCGCCGAGGGGTGTTGCCGCAGATAGGAGTCGTTGACCAGCACCAGTCCGGCGCCGCCGTCGGTCATCTGGCTGCAGTCGAACCTGCGCAACCGGCCCTCGGTGACCGGATTGGTTGCCTCGTCGTCGGTGATCGGGTCCGGGACCGTCCAGCCACGGGTCTGGGCGTTGGGATTGCGGCGTGCGTTGGCGAAATTGAGTGCCGCGATGGCGCGCAGATGGGTGTCGTCCAGCCCGTAGCGCCGGTCGTATTCGTCGGCGACCTGGCCGAACATCGACGGCCACAGATAGCGTGCGTCGGCCCCCTCGTGTCCCGTCCAAGCCGCCGCGCCGAGATACTGGGCGGCTGTGTCGCCAGGCACGGTCTTTTCCAACTCCAGACCGACGACCAGCGCGGCGTCGTAGGCCCCGGACCGCAGATCGGAGATCGCAGCCAGGGCGGCGATACTGCCCGAAGCGCATGCCGCCTCGTGCCGGGCGGCGGGGGTGTCCCATAGCTCGCCGCAGACGGTGGCGGGCATCGCGCCGAGGTGGCCCTGCTGGGCGAACATCTCGCCGAAGGCGTTTCCGACGTGCACCACCGCGATCTGGGCGGCGGGAATTCGGGCCGCGGCGAGCGTGCCGTCGACGACCTCGGTGGTCAGCGCCGCAAAGTCACGGTTCTCGCGGTTCAGGTTCCGGGCAAAGTCGCTCTGGTAGCCGCCCAGGATCCACACGCCGCAGACACCGTCCATACGCGGCACGGTACTCCCAGGGCGGTACGCCCATCCGGGTTACTCACCGACCCGAAAATAAAGCGGTCCCGTCGGCTCTCGGGCTGAACCGACGGGACCTGGGTGGGCATATAGGCCGGCCGATATGCCCACCTCCGGTTCAACATTGCCATCCAAAGCGATTGACAAACATGTTGTGAGAGATATCCGGCGAATCAGGCGTTTAGCCCTTGATGGACGAGAAGTCAGGACGCGGTTCGGGTCAACTGCAAGCCGGGTGTTACCGCGGCGAGCGCTTCGCCCTCGGAGTTCGCCGTCGCCAACCCGTCGTTGGGATCGCCGACGCGCAGCACTCTCTGGACTGCCCGGCTTGCCACGACGACACAGCTGGTCTTGGCGGCTCGGCACTCGTTGACGAGCGCCTGCAGCGCGAAAATTCCTTTGGCGCAGATGAAGTCGACTTCGCTGAGCTCGATGATCAGTCCAGGAGCGACGGAGACGAACCGGTGGGCGTAGTGGTAGAAGCGGTCGATGTTGGTGGCGTCGATCTCACCTGTGACTTGCACCACGGTCACGCCGTGGCGGCAGTAGGCACGCATTCTGGTGCCGTTGCAGACGACGGTGCAGGCACCGGGGGAGTATGAGGTGAAGCCGGGAGAGGTGGGCTGTGGGTAGCGTGAAGCGGTCATCGGCGAATCTCGATTCGATGGTTGCCGTAACAGGTTTCGAGACGCCGCGATGAGCAAGCAGTAACCGGTCGTCAAAATCCCTACTGGAAAGGGAACGTAGCCGGATGCACTGTGCGGCGTGTCCACAGGCTGTGGCTTCAACTTGTCCCATGAGCCTAGCTCAGTTTTCGGCCCTGCGCACAGTCCGGGCACGGTCGCCGCTTACGCCGCCGCGACCCTTCCGCTGTAACTTATTGTGCAGCAATCCAATACGCCGATGATTGCTTGGCGGCAGTCGGATGACCGACGCCGACGCAGGTGTTTCAGGCGGGCGAAGAGCCGGCAGATAGGCCGAGGGCGATCGTCAGTTCCAACACCGTCCGCGGATCGTTGAGCCGGTCGCCGTACAACTCGCGTAGCTGAGTCATCCGGTAGCGCACGGTTTGTGCGTGGACGAACAGATCGGCGGCCACCGCGTCGCGCCGCCCCTGATGTAGCAGCCATGAGCGCAGCGTCTCGGTGAGCCGGTCGGCGGTATTGGCTGGTAGGTGCGAAAGCGGACCCAGGGCCCGGGCACGCAGGTCGTCGGCGGCTTCCCGATCGGCGCCCAGCACGAGCTCGACCAGATGGTCGTCGGTGTCCAGGGCAGCGCCGGTGTCGGTGCGCACCAGTTCGCGAGCACGCAGCGCCCGCTGATAGGACGACCGGGCCTCGAGCCACGGTCTGGCCGGCCCCACGATCGCCCGGCGTGCGGAGAGCCCCGACAGCAGTCGACCCCGCAAGCCTCCCGCCATGTCCGGCACCAGTAGCACCGCAAGTGCCTCACTGGGATCCACCCCGGGCAGATCCTCCGACAGCTGCAGCGTCGACTGGCCGAACTGCGCCGCCAACCCACGGGCCTGCGTCGAGGGCAGCAGCACCGCCGTCAGCGTGTCGGGAGTCAGCCAGCCCGCGGCGTCGGCGTCGGCGAGCAACGTGGCCGACGGTTGGCCGGCCAGCAGATTCTGGGTCAGCCGTTCCAGGTAGCGCTGACGGGCGCGCCCGGACGTGGCCAGTTCGTCGGCGTGACCGGACACGCTGGATGCGGAGAGTTCGTCGATGTAGGCGAAGACCAACTCGGCGAACCTGGCGATCGTCGCCGCGGGCAGCCCCGCCGCCACCGCGGTCGTGGACAGCTCGCGCCAAGCCACTCGCGCCCCAACCCGGAAAGCCGACAGCAGCGCGTCCATCGAGCGACCCTGCCTCGCCTCCCCTCGGCCCAGCTCGTACGCACCGTCCAGCGCCGGCGACAGGGGCGGTCCGGGATCTGAATCCTCGGCGCGGGTGACCAGTCGCAGGAACGCACCCAGCGACGTCTGCACCGCATCCTCGATGTTCTGGCCCATTCGCCCGCTGAACGCATCTGCGTAGCTGGGTACCTCGATAGTGATCGCAGTCACGGTTCGCTCGGCCATGGCGGGCAGGATCGCCTCCAGCGCCCTGACCACGGGTTCATCGAGACGCAAACCCGTCAGCCGAAGCGACGAGTCCGGCATACTTATCCTTTCCGAACAAAAACAATGCAATTCTTCACACGCTTCAGTCAAGACTTTACATTCAAGAACAACGACGATGGAATCATGACGACAACCGCACCCCGGTTCGCCCTTCGGTCCGAAATCGTCGGCGGCCTGCGCGCCCGAGTGCTGGAGTTTGCCGAGCGGATCGCCATACCGCTCGCCACGCCGCTGGTACCGGCCGACTATCTCGACGTCATCGACCCGCTGCGCTCCGGCGCGACCTTGCGCGGTCGCATCGTCGCGATCCATCCCGAAACCCGCGACGCCGCCACCCTGGTGATCAAACCCGGACGCGGCTGGCGGCCCCACCTTCCCGGCCAATACGTCCGGGTCGGCGTGGACGTCGACGGCGTCCGGCAATGGCGGGCGTACTCCCTGACCTCCAAGACGCACCGGCGCGACGGCTGCTTCTCGATCACCGTGAAAGCCATCCCGGGCGGAGTGGTCAGCAATCACCTCGTCCGGCGCGCCACCGTTGGCACCGTCATCCAGCTCGACCAGGCGGCCGGTGACTTCACCCTCGGTGAGCAGCCGCCGGCCAAGATCCTGTTCCTGACCGCCGGCAGCGGCATCACCCCGGTGATGGGGATGCTGCGCAACCTGGCCGGTGCCCCGGACATCGTGGTGGTGCATTCCGCACCGACGCGCGACGACGCCATCTTCGGCTGGGACCTGCGCATGCTGGCCCGTCAGGGACGAATCCGCCTGATAGAGAAGCACACCGACGTCGACGGCATGCTGGACGTATCGGCCTTGGAAGAGCTGGTCCCCGACTTCGCCGACCGCCAGACCTGGACCTGCGGTCCGGCCGGGTTACTCGACGCGCTCGAACAACGTTGGGCCGCTGACGGTATCGCCGAGCGGTTGCACATCGAACGATTCCGGCCCGCCGTCATCACGACCGGCGAAGGCGGCACCGTGACATTCGCCAGATCGGGCAGTGTCGTGGACGCCGACGGATCCCAGACGCTGCTGGATGCCGGTGAAAGCGCCGGGGTGCTGATGCCGTCGGGATGCCGCATGGGCATCTGCTTCGGCTGCGTCGTACCGCTCAAGCAAGGTGCCGTGCGCGATCTGCGCAACGGCGACATCACCATGGCCACCGACGGTGGCGACGACGTGCAGATCCAGACGTGCGTCTCGGCCGCTGCCGGCGCCTGCGAACTCGAAGTCTGAGAAGGAGTCAAACGTGACCGACCCGACCGCTCACCTGTCCGACCAGGACGTCGAAAACCTGGGGCGCGAACTCGACGCCATCCGCGCACATGTGCTGGCGGGCCGCGGCGAGCGTGACGCCGCCTACATCCGCCGGGTTATCGACGGTCAGCGCAAGCTCGAACTCGCCAGTCGCGCGGTGCTGCTGTTCTCGCTGTTCCCGCCGGCGTGGCTGCTCGGCACGGCGGGCCTGTCGATCTCCAAGATCGTGGAGAACATGGAGATCGGGCACAACGTGATGCACGGCCAGTGGGACTGGATGCGCGACCCCAAGATTCACTCCACGACCTGGGAGTGGGACAACGCCTCACCGGCGGCGATGTGGAAGCACTCGCATAACGAGGTGCACCACACTTACACGAATGTGCTTGGCAAGGACCATGATCTGGGCTACGGCATCATGCGGGTCGATGAGAACCAGCGCTGGAAGCCGTTCTACCTGGCCCAGCCGTTGTGGAACTTCGTCAACGCCTGCCTCTTCCAATACGGCATCGCTGCCTACGATCTGGAGATCGGCAAACGTCTGCAGGGCCGCGGCGACAAGAACGAGTTCAGCCGGCAGGGCAAGAAGGTGCTCGCCAAGGTGCGCAAGCAGCTGACGCGTGACTACGTGCTGCACCCGCTGTTGTCCGGACCGTCGGCCCTCACCACGTTGACCGCGAACCTGACGGCCAACCTGGTCCGCAACTGGTGGACCCACTCGGTCATCATGTGTGGGCATTTCCCCGACGGTGTGCAGACCTACGAGAAGACCTCCATCGAGGGGGAGACCCGCGGTCAGTGGTACCTGCGCCAGATGCTCGGCTCGGCGAACATCAGCGGCAACGCGTTTTTACACTTCATGACCGGCAACCTGTCTTTCCAGATCGAGCATCACCTGTACCCGGACCTGCCCAGCAACCGTTACCAGGAGATCGCACCGAAGGTGCAGGAACTCTTCGAGCGCTACGGACTCACCTACACCACCGGGAGCCTGCCGCGTCAGGTCGCCTCGGCGTGGAAGAAAGTGTTCCGGCTGTCGTTACCGAACGACTTCCCGCGCAAAGCCGCCCAGGCCGTCGCACCCGCGGCGATCAGAGAGGCGATTCTGGCCGCGCCCCGCGCGGCCGCGTGACCGTGTGACGACTGTCTCATTCGAGCCGAGGGCGGCGAAATCATTTGAGGTATCTATGATTTCGCGCCGCCACCAGTGCTTTTGCCCTGTGGCAGGGTTTCGCCGAACAGCGTGAGAGGGTACGTAGGGGTAATGCCTGAGAACACGCAGCCCCGCAAGCCGGGGACGCCTCCGCGTGCGTTGGTTCTCGGCTACACCGGCGTTCTCGCGCTGATCGCGGGATTCGTCAACGCGGTGGCGTTGCTGATCCTGGCTTTTCCGGTCGGCAATCTGACAGCCGTCACCACCCAGTTGGGCATGACCACGGCCAACCCGTGGCTTTACCAAGGGCACCTGCTCATCGCGATCTTGGTCGGTTTCCTGGGGGGAGCGACCGTCGCCGGGGCGCTGCTTGCGCCCACGAACGCGATGACCGGTCGACGACACGCCTTGATTTTGGCGCTCGAGGCGGTGCTGCTGCTGCTTGCCGCATTCGGGGTCGAAGGACAGTCCGCCAAGGACCTCATCTCCGAACTCGGCGTCGCACCGGCCGCGATTCAGGCGATGCTGGCGGCTGCCGCTTTGGGTCTGCAGAACGGTCTGACCTCCAGCCTTCGCGAGATGGCGGTACGCACCACTCACTTCACCGGTACCGTGACCGACCTGGGGCTGATCCTGGGACGGAGTCGCCAGGACGGGATCGACAAGTACAAGGCGGCGATCCTGTCGGTCACGCTGTTGCTGTTTCTCGGCGGCGGTGTCGCGGGGCTTCTGGTCGGTGCCAGCATCAATGGCTACGCGCTTATTGTGCCGGCGGTGGCCTGCATGGCCGTAGCGGTCGCCAACTTGCTGTACAGCCGGTCGTATCGCAACCAGCGGCGGAGCGAGCCTGAGTCTGTCAGGGTCTGAGCCGGTCTGCCGCTCGAGCGTCAGGCCAGTGTGGCTGTGGCTTTGCGCGCCGAGCGTCACGCCAGCGTGGCTTTGGGCGTCGAGCGTCACGCCAGCGTGGCTGTGGGCGTCGAGCGTCACGCCAGCGTGGCTGTGGGCGTCGAGCGTCACGCCAGCGTGGCTGTGGGCGTCGAGCGTCACGCCAGCGTGGTTGTGGCTTTAGGCGCCGAGCGTCAGGCCAACGTGGCTTTTGGCTTTGGACGTCGAGCGTCACGCCAGTGCGGCTTTGGGCGTCGAGCGTCACGCCAGCGTGGCTTTGGGCGTCGAGCGTCACGCCAGCGTGGCTTTGGGCGCCCAGCGTCACGCCAGTGTGGCTTTGGGCGTCGAGCGCCGAGCGCCGAGCCAGCGTGGCTGTGGGCGTCGAGCGTCACGCCAGCGTGGCTGTGGGCGTCGAGCGTCACGCCAGCGTGGTTTTGGGCGTCGAGCGTCACGCCAGCGTGGCTTTGGGCGTCGGGCGCCGAGCGTCACGCCAGCGTGGCTGTGGGCGCCGAGCGTCACGCCAGCGTGACGTGCTATGGTTGTCGACAAGCGTCACGCGCGCCAATCGCCTACGCGCAGTTGACCGTTCTTTCGCAGGCAAGATCGGATCATTCCGATCCTCCAGTCCTCGAAGCTTTGAACGTAATGTCGGTGCACCGCAACGACTCTCATGCGGCGATCGATTTTGCCACCGGCAATCTCGCCACACACGACTTTGAAAGTTCCTCTCCATGAATACAACTGCATCCTTTGCCGATCTGCGCGTGGGTCAATCCACGATCCGGGAGCTGGCCGCCCGCGGTATCACGTCCCCGTTCCCGATCCAGGTCGCAACCCTCCCTGACACGCTGGCCGGCCGCGACGCACTCGGACGCGGAAAGACCGGCAGCGGAAAGACACTGGCGTTCTGCATCCCGCTCGTCGAACGGCTGGCCGGACAACGGTCGTCGGGCGGTCCGAAAGGCTTGATACTGGCCCCCACTCGCGAACTGGCTTCCCAGATCGCCGCTGTCTTACAACCTTTGGCCGCTGCACACCGGCTGAAGGTCACCACGATCTTCGGTGGCGTGCCGCAGAACCGGCAGGTCGCCGCGCTCAAGACCGGCATCGACATCGTCGTTGCGTGCCCGGGCCGCCTGGAAGATCTGATGAAGCAGCGGCTGATCAGCCTCGACGGGGTCCGGATCACGGTGCTCGATGAGGCCGACCACATGGCCGATCTCGGATTCCTGCCGTCCGTGACCCGCATCCTGGCCGCGACCCCGACGGATGGGCAACGGATGTTGTTCTCCGCAACCCTGGACAACGGTGTCGACAAACTGGTGCGACGCTTCCTGCGAAACCCGGTGACGCACTGCGTCGATACCGCCGACTCGCCGGTGCCGGCCATGACCCACCACGTGTTCCACGTCGACGGGGTCGACGCCAAGAAGGAACTGGTGCACCGGCTGGCCTCGGGCAGCGGCCGCCGAGTGCTGTTCATGCGCACCAAGCACCACGCGCGCAGACTGGCCAAGCAGCTCACGCAAGCGGGTGTTCCGTCAGTTGACCTGCACGGCAACCTTTCTCAGCCGGCGCGTGATCGCAACCTGGCTGCCTTCAGCACCGGCGAGGCACGGGTATTGGTGGCCACCGACATTGCGGCGCGGGGCGTTCACGTCGACGGGGTCGAACTGGTCGTGCATGTGGACCCACCCGCTGACCACAAGGCGTATCTGCACCGCTCCGGTCGTACGGCGCGGGCCGGTAACGCCGGGGACGTCGTGACCGTGGTGCTTCCCGAACAGCGCAGAGACCATCAACTGATGATGCGCAAGGCGGGCATCGACGTGCGTCCCCAACAAGTCAGCGTCGACTCCGCGCCGGTGCAAGCGTTGGTCGGTGCCATCGCTCCGTTGCGTGCTCCCGTGGCCGCGGCGCCGGATGAACCCGTCCGAAGCCGTAGTACGCAGCAGCGCAACTCTGGGCGAGGACACCGCGTCCAAGGTGCCAGTGGTCGGCAGAGCGCACGACGGCGTCGTGCGGTTCGTCCGCAACAAGCCGGCAGCGCACGCTAGCGGCACTTTCGGAGGCGGCCCCGCCACCCCCTGGGCTACGGTCGCAAGCATCGTGCGCTGATTACGCAGGGTGTGGTCGCAGCTCAGTTGGGCGGGGCCGGTGCTTCCATCGGACGATGGTAGGCGGCTTCGACCACTGGCCGAGTTGCTATGTCCTGCAACCGCTTCTGGTCATCCGGCGTGAGGAGTTTCAGGGTGATCATCGGCAGGTAGTACGTGGCAGGCGCACCCAGGATGTAGGTGGCGTTTCCCTCCACATACGTCTTGTTGCCTGGATCGGACAGGCTCAGACTGCTGTAATCGCCGTGCGGTCCTTTGTACTGTCCTCTGCCCGCGACGAAGAACGAGGCGATCCTGTTCCACAACGCGGTGAAGTTCGAAAGGTCGTTCGGGCAATCGGACCAGAAATCGTATTGGCGGGCAACAACTTTGACGGTGTAGCGGGTGTCGGCTGGAAATCCCTTGCCACCGTAGGCGGCCCGGCAACCGCTATTGGGCACGCTGGCACAGCCGTTGTACTTGCTTTCCAGATCGCCGGTGAGCACGAAGGTCACCGTCGTGGGATCGATGTCGCTGCCCGGGCCGTACCGTCGCAACCAATCGTCTTCCACTTGTGCGCCTTCGCTGTGACCCAGGACGATCTTGCGTCCCGGGTAGGCATGCAGAAAACGGTCGAGGGCGTCGGATCCTCGGTGGACGTTGATCTCAGCGGGAAAGTTGTTATACGGGACTTTGACTGTGACATTCGGGGCTGCGAACAATTCACCGCGTAACCAATTCGATGGCAGCGCCGAGAATGCGGGGTCGAGTGTCAGTACCACGGCCCCGGTCGGCGCCACCTCCTCGGCGTGTGCCTGAGCGGGCGCGAATCCGACGACATTGCCGGCGATCGCCAACGTCAATGCAACTGAAGTCACCGAACGTCCCAGCACCGCCACCCCTGGCGCTCCTCCCCGCCGAATTGCCCGCACCGGCACCTTTTCCGCCATGACTCGAACTGGCAGCTCAAAAAGGCAATCGAAGTTATATCACCGGCGACAGCTGATACTTCGCTCTGTATTACAAAGTGACATCACAATGTGGCCGACGGTATACACGCTGCAATTTACTTTTCACAACGGCCGGATTGTCACTCCGACAATCGAGGATTGTTCGGTGATTCTTGGTAGCGTCCGCTCTCATGGATGACGACTACTTGGGTTTCAGCGCGCTCGTATTCTTCACAACGTTGATTTTCGTCTGGCTGCTCTCTGCGATAGTGGCCGGATTCATTGCGATGGCTCGGGCCCGCAGCTTCTGGGCGTTCGCCACCATCACGTTCTTCTTTCTCGGTCCGCTGGGACCCGGTTTTGCCCTCGTTGCTCCTGACGGCGAGGTCGAAGAACTGCTGCTTGAAAGCAGGGAGCACGGCAGCTCTCAGCCGGCTAAACGAAAAATCGCGGACGGGCGCCGCCGATTTAGCTGTCCACGCTGCGGTGCGGACAACGACATCCCCGAAACTGATCAGAGCTACGACTGTTGGAGGTGCTCGGAACACAGAAAGGTCCAAGCTCGGGTCGACAGGCCTGCCCAAACGACGGCAGACTAGCTGCCGTTCCCTGACGCGCCCTTATTTCCGGTCAAAACAATTGCCGGCGGACATTCTCGAAACATTAGTTCGTTGCGGCCGAGAAAAGCGATCGTAAATGACGTAAGAGACCAACGTGCCTCCAGCAGTGGTCAACGACGGCACCACGGCCTATACGCCGACATACACCGAGCCCAGCTCGCTTACTTGGTGGCCGCCGTCGCCACCGTCGTCTACCTCAGGGAGACCCGCTGGAAACGGCGGCAGAACAGACGCAACCGCAACGTCTGAGCGGCGACCACTCGAGTCAACGATGTCCCCAGGCAGGCCAGGAGTGCCCCCGGCAGGATTCGAACCTGCGACACCGGCTTTAGGAGAGCCGTGCTCTATCCCCTGAGCTACGAGGGCGGCGACCGAAAATGCGGAGTAAGACCGGGGTCAGCCTACCGCGAGAGACCGTAACCGGATCAGTCGACGGTGATCGCCCGGGTCACGGCGTCGGCGACCTGCTCGTCGGTGAGAGTGCTGCGTTCGATCAACGTGTGCGAAAGCACTGTGCGGACAATGATTTCGGCCGCCTGAAGGGGCGGCAACAGCGGGCGCGGATACTCATTGGCGGCGATCACCGGTGCGACGATGGCGGCGACCGTCTGCACGACGTTCATCCGGGTCTCGCCGATCTGCAGCACCGCCTGTAGCAGCCAGTGCGGCTCGTGGTCGCGCACGTAGGTGAAGGCGGCGTGGTTGCGCAGGTACTGCAATGCCGAAAGGACGGTCGAGCCGACCGTAGTCATCGGATCGGCGTGTGCGTCGACGCGGGACATGACGTCGAGGACCATCTGCTGAATCTCGTGCTGCGCGACCGCCGAGATCAAGCCGTCTTTGTCGCCGAACTCCCGGTAGGCCGTCGCCCGCGACACACCGGCGCGCCTGGCTACCTGGCTCAGGGTCAAGGCATCGACTCCGCTCTCGGTGATCAACTGCAGCGTCGCCTGCAGCAGCGCTTCAGTGGATCGGGTCGCGGGCATCACCGGTATTTGTACCGCAGCGTCGCGTCGCGGCATGTTGACTGAGCTTCGGACTGAGACTACCTTCACGATTAGTCTCAGTTGTTTACGGCTGAAGGAGCGCACGTGGCGGCAAGTTCGACTCAGTCAGCTTCCCTACCCGACCTGACGAACTTGCCGGGCCTGCGCCGCTATCTGACGTCGCTGCCGCACGAGGAACGTGCTCGAGCCACCGACCGGCTCGCGGCGCTGTCGGGCGCGGATCTGCTCAGCCTCGGCGTCAGCGAACCGCAGTACGGCGAATACGACTACCAGGTAGCACAAATCGACGGCAGCATTCCGTCGGAGCTGTCTGGGACGCTGTACCGCAACGGTCCGGGCCGTTGGGAGGACCACACCGGCCGTCCGTTGCACCACCTGTTCGACGGAGACGGCATGCTGTCCGCCTTCACTATCCGCGACGGCAACGTCCACTACCGAAACCGGTATGTGCGCACCCGGCATTACCGGGGCAAAAGCGGTACGACACACCTCGGCACGGCGGCGCCGGGCGGCTGGCGGAAAAACATCGCCAAGACACCGCCGAACTTGGCCAACACCAACATCGTCGAGCATGCCGGCCACCTGTATGCGCTGTGGGAGGGCGGCGCCCCCTACGCAATCGATCCGGACACACTGGACACGTTCGGGTTATGCCGATTCGGCGGCGAGTTGCGCCCGGGGGCCACGTTCTCCGCGCATCCCAGCACATGTCCGAGCACCGGCGAGATGTTCAACTTCGGTGTCGAATTCCTTCCGCGACCACACCTGCGCATCTACCGCGCCGATCGCCGAGGCACGCTGCGCCGTATCCGCTCCGCCCGGTTGCCGTACCTGGCGATGGTGCACGACTTTTCGATTACCCAGCGCTATCTGGTGTTCCTGGTGTCGCCGATAGTCGCCGATCTGGTACAGGTCGCGTTGGGCCGCAAGCCAATCGGTGATGCGCTGGAGTACCGCCCGGACAAGGGCAGCGTCTTCATCCTGGTGCCGCGTGACGGCGGAAAGATCCGTCAGGTCGACTCCCCGGCCGTCCTGCAATTCCATCTCAGCAACGCGCACGACGACGGTGACGACGTCGTCGTCGACGCGATCACCTATCAGAACTCGCAGTTACTCAAGAGCATTGCGCGATTCCAAACCACTCCGCTGAACGCGTCGCCGTCGGAATTCACCCGTTTCCGACTCACCAGCGCCGGTCGGGTCATCCGAGAGTCGTTGAGCGACAGCGCATGCGAATTTCCCCGGCACCACCCCGACCGCGAGGGACGCCACCACCGCTACGTCTATCTCAACACCCGACGCCAGCTCTCGTCGCTGTACGACTCGGTCACCAAACTCGACCTTGCCGACAACACCGAGACCACCTACACCGCGGCGGGGGCCGGCAACAGCTTCTGTGAACCGGTATTCGTTCCGCGCCCAGACGCGAAAGACGAGGACGACGGCTGGTTGCTTAGCGTCGAATACCAAGCCGGACAACACCTGTCCCGGTTGGTCGTCTTCGACGCCGAAGACCCGGCGCGCGGACCCGTTGCCACCGCCCAACTCACCCACCACATCCCGCAGGGCTTCCACGGCCACTTCGCACCCCGGGCACGCTGACTACCGCAACTCCGCGATGACCTTCGCGAAGTTCTCGATGTGGTTGTCCTGCACGGTAATCGAGGTCACCCCGTACTTGTCGCGATACTCCCGCAGGGTGTCGGCGATCTCGCGCGGTGACCCGCTGAGCACCGAGTGCAGCGCCAGCAGCTCGTCGTCGGAGAGGCCGGGCGTGTATCGGCGGGTCATCGCCAAATCCGGCAGGGTCTCACCGGCGTGCGGCATCGCGGTAATCGCCAGGTTGAGTTCCAGCGCGTCGAACCGGTCGCCGGCCGCGGCGCGGACGAACTCCACCCGTTCGGCCAGCGGATCGTCGGCCTCCCGCACCCTGGCCCCGGTCAGCCCGACGATGTGGGCGTGCCGGGCTGCGAGGGTCAGCACCCGGTCCCCGTTGCCGGCAATCAAAATCGGCATCTGCGGGTGCTGCTCGCTCAGATACTTCGTCATGTGCTCGAGGTAGTCGACCCGCGCGCCGGCGCTGGGGTAGGGCAACTCGGCGGCCTCGAATTCCTCTCGGACGTAACCTGTTCCGAGTCCCACCTCGACACGGCGGTCGCTGATCAGGTCGAGGCCGCCGAGGTCTCGGCTGAGCAGGGCGGGCTTGTAGAACGCGGCATTGAGCACATACATGCTCACCCGCAACGTCGTGGTCACCATGGCGACCGCCGTCAGCGTCGGAAACGGTGCGGCGGCACCGAGATGGTCGGGTACGCAGAGGATGTCGAATCCCGAATCTTCGGCTCGCTTCGCGGTGTCCACCAGCGCGTCGCGAGACTTGAAGAAGCGCAAGCTCAGTCCGAACCGAAAATCCTTGGCCACCAACAACCTCCATCTAGTCCGAAGAAAACCGCCAGGATCGTGCCGCGTCCGCCAGCCCTGCCACCAGGGCGGTGGTAACCGGCGACAACCCGTCCGGCCCGGGCAACCCACTGCGGGGGCTCAGGCCTCGTACCCGCACGCAGAGCTCCAATTGTGTTCCGCCGTCACGCACCCGGTTGACCGGGTTGTCGGGATGCAGGCCGCGCAGCTCGGACGGGATGGCGTCGAGATCGGTGACCACCTCGTATCCGGGTAGTCGGACGTGGCGCGCCACATGCTCGGCCAGCGCGCGGTTGCGCCCTCCGGCCAGCAACTGGGTGCCGCGCCCGATCCGGCCGTAACCATGCAGTGAAACGGCCACGTCGACGTGATCGAGAAACTCGGCCAGGCAGGCGGACTCGGCCGGATCGAACCGCGCCGACGGCAGATGGTGCGGATATCGGTCGGGATGAGCCAGCACATACACCGACGCGCCGGCGGCTTCGGCAGCCCGCTCGGCGATCACGTCGGTCGTCCGTTCCAGACCGCCGCCGTGGATGGCGAGAAACCCGAAGCGTGAGCGCAACCGGTTCGTCTCGACCATGCCGGGCTCATCGAGCAGCGCTGAAAGCGATTGCGGCCCCGCACCATTCGAGATGAAGGGCTGCGGCCAATGCAAAGGGTCCCAGCGGTGCAGGAAATCGATCCACCGTTGCGGCAGCCCGTGGTGCAGCGCGCCGTCGATGATGCGCGGCAGGTATCCCGGCCGCGGTGGTCCCGTCGTCACCCGCGGGTCGATGTACACCCACGCTGCCGACGATCCGTCGTCCGTCTGCACCGTCAGACGGTCGCGCCGGTAGCGCACCGGCACGCCCTCGGCGCTGTCCAGGCGCGCCAGGTCGTAGTCGGAAAGCCACCAGAGCACGCCGTGAACCTCGTTCCCCGCCAACGGCTCGACCGTGGCCACTCCGCGCTCGTTGATCAGCCACTCATGGTCGCTGAGTACCGCGGGCCGCGCATCGCCTGCGTCGGGGCAGCGTGCCGCCATCTGCCGTACGCACAAGTTGGATCCGTAGGCGAAGTAGGGGTGCCGGCGGGCCGGCATTCAGCCGGTCACCGTCAGATAGATCAGCACCACATTGAGCAGACTAATCATCACCGCGACCACCCAGCCCACGACGGTGGTGACCCGGTGGTTGGCGTCGTTGCCCATCAACTCGCGGTTGCCGGTGAGCCGGACCAGCGGCAGCACCGCGAATGGGATGCCGAACGACAACACCACCTGGGACAACACCAAGGTGCGAGTCGGGTCGACGTTGAAGGCCAGCAGCGCGATCGCGGGAGCCACGGTGACCAGGCGGCGCACCACCATCGGGACCGACCAGTTCAGCAGGCCCTGCATGATCATCGCCCCGGCGTAGGCGCCCACCGACGACGACGCCAGCCCGGAGGCCAACAGTCCGATTGCGAACAGCACGGCGATCAACGGTCCCAAGGTGTCGCGAACCGCGACGTAGGCGGCATCGATCGACCCGACATCCCCGTGGCCGCGCATGTTGAACGCAGCGACCAGCAACATCGCGGCGTTGACGCCGCCGGCGATCACCATCGCCACGCCCACGTCCCAGCGGGTGATGCGCAGCAGGCGCCGGCGGGGCAGTCCGGGTTCGGGATGCCCGTGCCGGTCACGGGCCAGCCCGGAGTGCAGGTATACCGCGTGCGGCATCACGGTGGCACCCAATATGGCCGCTGCCAGCAACACGCTTTCGGTGCCGTGGAAACGGGGGACCAGACCCGACAACACCTCGGCGGCCGGCGGCGTCGAGACGAAGAAACTGGCGGTGAAACCGAGCGCAATCACCAGCAACAGTCCGGTGATGACCACCTCGAACAGGCGCTGACCGCGACGATCCTTGATCATCAGCAACAGCAGGGAGACTGCCCCGGTGATAATGCCCCCGATCGGCAGCGGCAGATCGAACAGGATGCGTAACGCGATGGCCCCACCGATCACTTCGGCCACGTCGGTCGACATCGCCACGATCTCGGCTTGAGCCCAGTACGCCAGCCGGGCCGGCCGGCCCATCCGCTGGCCGATCGCCTCGGGCAGCGAACGTCCGGTGACCAGCCCGAGTTTCGCCGACAGGTACTGCACCAGTCCCGCCATGACATTCGCCGCGACGATCACCCAAAGCAACAGGTAGCCGAACTGGGTGCCCGAACTGACGTTGGCGGCGACGTTTCCGGGGTCGACGTAGGCGATCGCCGCGACGAACGCCGGCCCCAGCAGATACCAGTTCGCTTTGCCGGACGTGGTGGTTTCCTGCGTCAACTCACCACCCTTTGATCCCGCGCGCCGAATAAAAAAGTGAGGTTAGCCGAAATCTGCGGGGCGCGACCACCGGCCCGCAGGGTCTTACAGGTCCGGGACCGGGATCTCCAGGTTGGGGAACGTCAGGCCGCCGTCGACCTCCAGGGTCTTGCCGGTGAGGAAACCGCCGGCCGGCGAGGACAGGTAGACCGCGGCGGCGGCGATGTCCAGCGGGTCGCCGAGACGGCGCAACGGTGTGGCCTGTTCCATCGGCGCGCGCAGTTCGTCGTTGTCGGCCACCACGTCGAGTGCCGAGGTCAGGATCGAGCCCGGGGCTATCGCATTGACCCGGATCCGTGGGCACAGGTCCAGCGCCGTCAACCGGGTGTAATGCGACAGGGCGGCCTTGGCGGTGCCGTAGGCGGCGAAACCCCGTCCCGCCAGTCGGCCGATGGCCGAGGTGATGTTGATGATGCTGCCGCCGCCGGAGTGCTCCAGCATCAGCGGCACCGCGGCGACGGTCAGCGCGTGCGCAGTGGCGACGTTGAACGTGAAGGCGTCTCTGAGGTCCTTGGTCGACGTCGTCAGCAGCGTGTTGGGCATGCTGCCGCCGACGTTGTTGACGACGATGTCGAGCTTGCCGAAGGTGTCGACGGCCTGCGCGGCCAGTTGCGCGGTGTCGTCCGGACGAGCCAGATCTGCGGCCACCACGTGGGCTCGTCGACCGACGGCCGCGACCTGCCCGGCAACCTCGTCCAACTGGGACTGTGTCCGCGACGCGATCACGACGTCGGCACCGGCTTCGGCGAATGCCACCGCGATGGCTGCGCCGAGACCGCGGCCGGCTCCGGTGATGACGGCGACCTTGTCGTCCAGGCGGAACCTGTCCAGGATCACTGCGGCCTCGTTTCACGGGTCGAGCCGAGACGGGAACGCCAGCGGCCGGGGGATTTCTGTAACAGGTTCTAGTTTGTCACACGTCCAGTACCGCCGTGTTCCAGACCTTGACGCGGCGGCATGATCGTCATTAGCTTGCGCGTCAATCCCGTTGCGCGCGTTGATGAAGATAGCGTCGTGCGAACCGCGGCGTTGTCGCCGAGTGATCATCGACCCTTTAAAGCCACGTTACAGGTTGTTAATGTAGCTGCAAGGCTGCAATGAAAGGGGTTGTCACGTGCCGCGACGGGTGGGCGGCATCTAGTATGTTTCATCACTACCGTTAGGAACTGGATTGAAACTCAACCGATTTGGTGCCGCGCTGAGCGTCCTGGCTTCAGGTGCGCTCGTTTTGTCGGCGTGTGGTAGCGACAACAACAACGCGGGCGGGGGACAGGGTTCGTCAGGAAGTCCGTCGTCGGGCAGCGTGAACTGCGGCGGGAAAAAGACGTTAAAAGCCAGCGGTTCCAGCGCGCAGAACAACGCGATGACCCGCTTTATCAAGGCATTCGAATCGGCCTGTCCCGGACAGACCTTGAACTACACGCCCAACGGCTCCGGTGCCGGTATCAGCGAATTCAACGGAAACCAAACCGATTTCGGTGGTTCGGACTCGCCGCTGACCAGCGAGGAAGCCGCGACTGCGCAGCAGCGCTGCGGGTCGCCCGCCTGGAACCTGCCGGTGGTGTTCGGTCCTATCGCGGTCACGTACAACATCGCTGGGGTCAGTTCGCTGAACCTCGACGGGACCACCCTGGCCAAGATCTTCAGCGGGGCCATCAAGACCTGGAACGACCCCGCGATCGTCGCGCTCAATTCGGGCACCAACCTGCCCGGCACCGACATTCACGTCGTCTTCCGAAACGACGAGTCGGGCACCACCGACAACTTCCAGCGCTACCTTGACGCCGCGTCCAACGGGGCATGGGGCAAGGGCGCCGGCAAGGTGTTCAAGGGCGGTGTCGGCGAGGGCGCCAAGGGCAACGACGGCACCGCCGCGGCCATCAAGACAACCGAAGGCTCGATCACCTACAACGAGTGGTCGTTCGCTCAGGGGCAGAAGTTGAACATCGCCAAGATCATCACCTCGGCCGGTCCGGAGCCGGTCGCCATCGGCACCGACTCGGTGGGCAAGACGATTGCCGGAGCCACCATCGCCGGTCAGGGCAACGACTTGAAGCTGGACACGATTTCGTTCTATCGGCCCACTCAGCCCGGGTCCTACCCGATCGTGCTGGCCACCTACGAGATCGTCTGCTCGAAGTATCCCGACTCCCAAACCGGCACGGCGGTCAAAGCTTTCCTGCAGTCGACCATCGGTGGGGGCCAGAACGGGTTGGGGGACAACGGATATGTCCCGATCCCGGACTCGTTCAAATCGAGGTTGTCGACCGCGGTCAACGCGATCTCCTGATCTGAGGTTGACGTGGCCAAACCCCCGCTGGCAAGACAAGCGCTAGCGGAGGTGGACGTACGCGCGTCGCGGCGGGCCGACCGCCTGTTCAAGTCGGCCGCCGCGGCCGCGGGGTCCACCATCGTGGTGGCGATCGTGCTGATCGCAGTGTTCTTGTTGATCAAGGCGATTCCGTCGTTGCGGGCCAACACCGTCAACTTCTTGACCAGCGCCCAGTTCGATACCGCCTCCGACGACAAGCTTGCGTTCGGCATCCGCGACCTGCTCATGGTCACCGTGCTGAGTTCGCTCACCGCGCTGACGCTCGCGGTGCCGATCGCCGTCGGGATCGCGGTATTCGTCACCCAGTACGCGCCCAAACGGTTGTCCCGTCCGTTCAGCGCGATGGTGGACCTGCTGGCCGCGGTGCCGTCGATCATCTTCGGGCTGTGGGGGATCTTCGTGCTCGCGCCGCAGCTGGAGCCACTCGCGAGATTCCTCAACCGTCACATGGACTGGCTATTCGTGTTCAAACAGGGCAATGTGTCCCTGGCTGGCGGCGGGACCATCTTCACCGCCAGCATCGTGCTCGCGGTGATGATTCTTCCGATCGTGACGTCGGTGTCGCGCGAGGTCTTCCGGCAGACTCCGCCGATGCAGATCGAAGCGGCGCAGGCGCTCGGTGCGACGAAGTGGGAGGTGGTGCGGATGACCGTGCTGCCCTTCGGTCGCAGCGGGGTGGTGGCGGCGTCGATGCTGGGATTGGGTCGTGCGCTCGGGGAAACCGTGGCGGTGCTGATCATCCTGCGTTCGGCCGCCCGCCCCGGAAATTGGTCGCTGTTCGACGGCGGCTACACGTTCGCCTCCAAGATTGCTTCGGCGGCAGCCGAATTCAGCCGACCGCTACCGACGGGCGCCTACATCTCAGCGGGCTTTGCGTTGTTCGTCCTGACATTTCTGGTCAATGCGGCTGCCCGCGCGATCGCCGGTGGAAAGGTCAACGGATGACCCGAGCCACTGTCGACGCGCTCGAACAGCCGGTGAAGACGGTCGTCTTTCGCCCGTTGAGCACCGCGCGCCGCGTCAAGAACGACATCGCGACCGTCTTCTTCTACACCTCGTTCGTGATCGCGCTGGTGCCGTTGGTGTGGCTGCTCGGCGTGGTTGTCCTGCGCGGCTACCACGCCGTCATCCACACGGACTGGTGGACGCACTCGCTGCGCGGCGTGCTGCCGGAGGAGTCCGCCGGCGGGGTGTACCACGCTTTGTTCGGGACTTTGGTGCAGGCCGGTGTGGCGGCCGTCATTGCGGTGCCGCTTGGTTTGATGACCGCGGTCTATCTGGTCGAGTACGGCACCGGTCGCCTGGCCCGAGTGACCACGTTCATGGTGGATGTGCTCGCCGGGGTGCCCTCCATCGTGGCTTCGCTATTCATCTTCAGCCTGTGGATCGCGACCTTGGGTTTCCAGCAGAGCGCGTTCGCCGTGTCGCTGGCCCTGGTCTTGCTGATGTTGCCGGTCGTGGTGCGCTCCACCGAGGAGATGCTGCGACTGGTGCCCGACGAACTACGCGAAGCCAGCTACGCCCTGGGCGTCCCGAAATGGAAGACGATCGTGCGGATCGTGGCCCCCATCGCGGCACCGGGCATCGTCTCGGGTGTGCTGCTGGCGGTCGCGCGGGTGGCCGGAGAGACCGCGCCGGTGCTGGTGCTGGTCGGATACAGCCGCTCGATCAACACCGACATCTTCTCCGGCAACATGGCCTCGCTGCCGCTGCTGATCTACACCGAGCTCACCAACCCCCAGCACGCCGGCTTCCTGCGGGTCTGGGGCGCCGCGCTGACGCTGATCATCATCGTGGCCGTGATCAACCTGTTGGCCGGCGGTATGAGTTTCCTGGCCACCCGGAAACGCTGACCTAGGTGTTGGTCGGGGCGAGCCGCAACACTCTGCCGTTGCCGCGGTCGGCCACGTAAACGTTGCCCTTCTTGTCCACCGCGACCGATAGCGGGGTGTTCAGACCCTCGAACGGCAGTATCACTGACGTGGTGGCACCGGCGGGCAACTTGGAAACCGTGTTGTTGTCGTGGTCGGTGACGTAGATGTTGCCTGCACCGTCAATGGTGATGCCCCACGGCGCGCTGATGCCGGTGAACGGCAACGCGGTCTGATTGGTGGTGCCGGCATCGAGCTTGAGCACCCGGCTGTTGTCGGTGTCGGTGACATAGATGTTGCCGTCACCGTCGACGGCCACCCCGTCGGGATGCTTCAAGCCCTCGAACGGCACCTCGGTCTGCTCCTTGGAACCGGCCGGCATTTTCAACACCCGGCTGTTGCCGCGGTCGGCGACGTACACGTTGCCCTGGGCGTCCACCGCGACACCTTCGGGATAGCTCAGCCCGACGAAAGGCACCTCGACCTGGTTGTTCGAGCCGGCCGACAACGCCACCACCCGATTGTTGAAGTCACTGACGTAGATCTTTCCCGAGCCGTCTACCGCGATACCTTGCGGTTCGTAGAGGCCGCTGAACGGCTTGACCGTCGGTGACGACGAGCCGTCCGGCAACGTCACCACCTTGCCGTACATGGTTTGGTTCGTGACGTAGAGCGTCCCGCTCGGGTCCATGGCCACCCCGCCCGGCGCGAAACGGAAGGTGAGCCCGGAGAACGGCATCACCGCTTGGCCGTTGGCTTGCTCCTCGCCGCCGTCTTTTCCGCCGAACACCATGAACGCGGTGACCGCGGCCACCGCCAACAAGACCGCGGCGACGACCGCGCCGATCACCAGCGGCTTGCGCGACTTGCGCTCCGACGGCGGGGTGGTGGTCGCATAGGGTCCCGACGGCTGGTCGTACGACGGCCCGGTGGCGACCCCGGGCTGGCTGGCCCATCCCGCGCCGGCGACCGGGGCCGCCTGCGTCCATTGACCCGAATTCCCAGCAGGCGCGGAACGCCAGCCGCCGGCGTTCGACGGCAGCGGCTGAGCCATGGTCTGGTCCCCGGAGTGTTGCGGGGGCACGGGCGTTCGCATGGTCTGGTCCCCGGACTGGTACGGGGGCACGGGCGTGCGCATGGTCTGGTCCCCGGACTGGTACGGGGGCACGGGCGTCCGCGTGGTCTGGTCCCCGGACTGGTACTGGGGCACCGGTGCGTACTGGGTCTCGGCGCCGCTGTTGTATGAGGGACCCGCGGGTTGCACGTAGGCACCAGACGAATGCTGGCCCGAGCCGCCGTAGCTGTTCCAGCCGCCATTCAAGCTGGGGTCGACGACGGGTGCGATCAGCGTCTCGTTGTCACCTTGGCGCAGGATGGTGGCCTCTTGACGCTGTTCGGGCGTGGTGAGGGCGTCGTGGGCGGCGCTGGCCAGGTCGCCGGCGGTCATGTAGCGGTCATTGGGGTTCTTGGCCATGCCCTTGGCGATCACCTGGTCGAGGGCCTCTGGCACCTGTCCCGGGCGCAGCACGCTGGGCCGGGGTACCGGTTCCATCAGATGCGAGGCGATCAATCGTTCGACGCTGTCCGCCCGGTAGGGCGGCGCACCGGTCAGACACTCGCCCAGCACGCAGGCCAGCGCGTAGATGTCGGCCCGGTAGGTGACCTCGTCACCGGTGAACCGTTCCGGCGCCATGTAGTTGTAGGTTCCGACCGCCATCCCAGCCTGGGTGACGTTCGGGTCGTGGGCGGCGCGGGCGATGCCGAAGTCGACCAGATAGGCGAAATCGTTGTTGGCGATCAGGATGTTTTCCGGTTTGACGTCGCGGTGGGTGATCCCGGTGGTGTGGGCGGCGTCCAGGGCAGCGGCGATCTGCCGCACGATCGCCACCGTTCGCGCGGGGGTCAGCGGACCGAACTGGGTCAGCATCGAGCGCAACGAGACGCCGTCGATCAGGCGCATCTCCACGTAGAACTGGCCGTCGATCTCGCCGTAGTCGTGAATCGGCACGATGTGCGGCTCGGTCAACCGTCCCGCGGTGTCGGCTTCGCGTTGCATCCGCGTGCGGAACACCGGGTTGTCGGAATACTGCGAGGAGATCAGCTTCAGCGCGACCACCCGGTGCTTGCGGGTGTCCTCGGCCTCGTAGACCTCACCCATCCCGCCGCGACCGATCAGGCGCACCAATTTATAGGGACCAAATTGCGACCCCACTCGCGATTCCGACCCGGTGTTGGTCACCGTCGACGCTCCCTTCGCCCGGCCACCACTGCCGTCGGCCGCAACGGGCAGCAGCGGCACTCCGACGCCGCCCGTGCAGCCACGCCGAACCTGATGGTTAACCCACGGTAAATGCTCGATGAGCGGGCACACAACCAAATCCGGCGACTCGGCACGAATTTTCAATCACGAGTCAGTAACGGGGACCAGCGGGCCGGCACTGGCCGGATGACCCAGCGAAGTCGTCCAGCGGACAAAATTGTTAGAGCCGTGGGGGTTTCGCTGACTGATGTCGGAGGGATCGTGCAACGCCGTCCCCCGACTACCGGTCATGCGATGGCGTTGACGATCGGTGTGAGCTTTGATTGCAACGACTTCGGCAACGGAATGTATCCGTACTCGTCCAAGCCGATCTGACCGTCACCAATTGTGGCTTGCATGAACGCCTTTACCGCTTTGCCTGTGGGTTCGTCGGGGTACTTGGAGCAGACGACTTCGTAGGTGACCAACACGATGGGGTAGGAGCCGGCCTGGGTGGGGAGATAGAACGACGCGGTGTCCACGATCAGGTCGCGCTCGTCGCTGCCGGGCTTGAACTTGGCGCCGCTGATCGTCCTGCCGACCGTCTCCGGGCTGATCGACACGGGCTCGGGTCCCGCCGAGGTGATGATCTGCGCCTTGTTCAGCTGGTGCCCCTCGGCGAAGGACCATTCGTTGTAGGTGATCGACCCGTCGGTCTTCTTCATGGCCTGCGAGGTGCCGTCGTTGCCGGTGGCGCCTTCGCCGACACCCCCGTTGAACACCTGACCGGCGCCTTTACCCCACGCACCGTTGGAGGCGGCGTCCAGATACTTCTGGAAGTTGTCGGTGGTCCCGGACTTGTCGGCGCGGAACACGACATGGATCGGAATCGCGGGCAGGTTGGTATTGGCGTTGAGGGCTTTGATGGCCGGATCGTCCCACTTGGTGATGGCCCCGTTGAAGATCTTGGCGATGGTGGGCCCGTCCAGGCTGAGCGAATTGATCCCGTTGATGTTGTACGTGACTGCGATCGGGCCGAATACGACGGGAATGTCCCACGCAGGGGAATTGCAGCGCGCCCGGGCGCTGTCGGGTTCGCCTTTGTCCGCGTTCATCGGTGAGTCCGAGCCCGCCAGATCAACCTGGCCCCCGATGAATGCCGCCATCCCGGCACCGGATCCGTTGGCGTTGTAGTCCAGGGTGTGTCCCGGACATGCATGGATGAAGGCGTAGACGAACTGTTCCATCGCGTTCTTCTGCGCGGTCGATCCCGCGGCCAGGATCTTCTTCTTTCCGCCGCAGTCCACCGGGATGACGGGGGCGGTCGACGACGACGAGGAGGCCGACTTGTTGGAATCGCCGCCGCACCCGGACAGCACCAGCGCCATGCCGACGAAGAGGCTGAATGCAACGACAGACCGAGCGAACTTCACGGCAACTCCTCTGCAGAACAGTCGACCCGTTGAGGGTGAACCCAGAATGTCACTGGTGACCCCGTGCCGGTCAAGGGCTCTTAAGATTTCGACTCCGCTTTGGAACCCGCCTTCTTCGCCGGTGCCTTCTTCGCCGGCGTCTTCTTGGCCGGTGCCTTTTTCGCCGCGGACTTCTTGGCCGGCGCCTTGCCGTCACCCGAGCGCGCCTTCACGCTGGCCTCGAGTTTGGCCAGCAGATCGGAGACATCTTCGGTCTCGTCCAGCTCGGTTGGCTTCTCCTCGACCGTAAACGCTTCCCCGCCTTCGAGTTTGGCGTCGACCAGTTCCCGCAGCTGCTCCTGGTAGTCGTCGTGGTAGCGGTCCGGGTCGAACTCGTCGGCCATCGACTCCACCACTTGCCCGGCCATCTTGAGTTCGGCCGGCTTGATGTCGACCTTCTTGTCCAGCACCGGGAAATCCGGGTCGCGGATCTCGTCAGGCCACAGCAGCGTGTGAATCACCATCACGTCGCGCTTGCCGAAGTCCTTGACGCGCAACGCGGCCAGTCGGGTCTTGTTGCGCAGCGAGAAGTGCACGATCGCCATCCGGTCGGATTCGGCGAGCGTCTGGGCCAGCAGCACATAGGATTTGGAAGATTTCGAATCTGGCTCCAGAAAGTAGCTGCGGTCGAACAGCATCGGGTCCACTTCACTGGCCGGGACGAACTCCAGCACTTCGATTTCGCGGCTGCGCTCTTCGGGCAGGGTGGCGATGTCGTCGTCGGTGATGATGACCGACCGGCCGTCGTCGGATTCGAAGGCGCGGGCGATGTCACCGTATTCGACGACTTCGCCGCAGACCTCGCAGACCCGTTTGTACCTGATGCGTCCGTTGTCCTTGGCGTGCACCTGGTGGAACTTGATGTCGTGGTCCTGGGTGGCGCTGTACACCTTGACCGGGACGTTGACGAGCCCGAACGCGATCGAGCCCTTCCAAATGGAGCGCATTGCCTCAGTATGCCCAGTTAATGCCGAGGGATCGCAAAAGTACCCGACACGCCGAGCGTGCGAGGGCCATTGCGGCTGCTCGCCTCAGGGGCCGGGGCGGCTCACCGCGCGTGCCGCCGCCGCGGCCGCGGCCTCCAGCGCCGACGTCAGCGTGTCCAACCCGATCCTGCGCAGGAGGGTTCGCCGGTCACCGCCCAACAGGCCCGCTTCCCAGAGCGTGTCGAGCAGACCGACCATGAACGCGTCACCGGCACCGACGGTGTCGACGACCTCTACCGGACGCGCCGGCACCGTCACCTCACCGGCCGCGCAGAGCGCCAGCGAGCCGCGCTCACCCATGGTCAGGGCGATGATCGCCGGCCCGGACGCCAGCCAGCCACGCGCGGTGTCCCGCGGCGGGCGGTCGGGTGCGAGCCAGCGCAGGTCCTCCTCGCTGACCTTGACGATGTCGCTGCGCTCGACGAGCTTGTCGACGCGGTCGCGCGCCTGCTCGCGGTCCACGATCAGCGACGGCCTGACGTTGGGGTCGAAGGTGACGGTGGCAGACACCCGGTAGGCATCCAGCAGCGCGGCCACCGCCAGGCAGCCCGGCTCGCGTACCGCGGCCACCGACCCGGTGTGCACGAACAGTGGGGGCGGGACGGGCGGGGTCCCCGAGAGCTGCCAGTCCAGCTCGAAGCAA
The DNA here is from genome assembly GCF_059813095.1 of Mycobacterium sp. NGS22. Taxonomy (NCBI): domain Bacteria; kingdom Bacillati; phylum Actinomycetota; class Actinomycetes; order Mycobacteriales; family Mycobacteriaceae; genus Mycobacterium; species Mycobacterium sp. NGS22. The sequence goes on along the minus strand of NZ_JCALDY010000018.1, from coordinate 22,976 downwards.
TAGCTCGCCGAGCCGTCGGCGGCGATGGTCGCCGTGGCGGTAGGTGTCCGGGTAGCGGCAACGCTGCCCGAAACCAGCTGCGCGCCAGAGTCTTTGACATAGGCCGCGATGCGGCGGCCGTTCGCGTCGTCAGCGATGTGGGTCAGGAAATCGATACCGCGACCCAGGCGGGCAAGGCCCACGGCCACATTCAGCGGGCTGCCGCCGACATGCCGGGTGGTAGACGGTCCCGCCACGATGTCTATCAGCGCTTCGCCGATCACGAGCCCGCGCTCCATGCCCGACACGTTACGTTGACATCATGGGTTCGGCACGCGAGCAACAGGTGCGCCTGACCAATGCCGACAAGGTGCTCTACCCCGCCACCGGGACCACCAAGCGGGACATCTTCGACTACTACACCGGTATCGCCGAAGTCATGGTGCCGCACATCGCGGGTCGGGCCGCGACGCGCAAACGCTGGCCCAACGGTGTCGACGAGCCCTCGTTCTTCGAAAAGCAGCTGGCGTCGTCGGCGCCGGCCTGGCTACCGCGCGCCAGCGTCACGCACCGGTCGGGTACCACGACCTACCCGATCATCAACAGCGCCGACGGGCTGGCGTGGATCGCGCAGCAGGCCGCGCTCGAGGTGCATGTGCCGCAGTGGCGCTTCGTCGCCGAGTGGACCCGCAAGGGCGCCGAAGAACTCAAGCCCGGCCCGGCCACCCGCCTGGTGTTCGACCTGGACCCCGGCGAGGGTGTGACGATGGCGCAGCTCTGCGAGGTTGCCCACGCCGTCCGAGAACTGATCACCGATATCGGACTGACCCTCTTTCCGTTGACCAGCGGTAGCAAGGGTCTGCACCTCTACGCCCCGCTGGAGGAACCGGTCAGTAGCGCCGGCGCCACGATCTTGGCCAAACGTGTTGCGCTGCAACTGGAGAAGTCCATGCCCAAGCTGGTCACCGCGACGATGACCAAGAGCTTGCGCGCCGGCAAGGTCTTTTTGGACTGGAGCCAGAACAACGGCGCAAAGACCACCATTGCGCCGTACTCGCTGCGCGGCCGAGAACATCCGACGGTAGCGGCGCCCCGGACGTGGGAAGAGATCGAGGACCCCGAGCTGCGCCACCTGCTTTACGACGAGGTGCTGGCCCGCGTGCAACGCGACGGCGATCTACTTGCCCCGTTGGACGCCGACGCCCCGGTGGCGGACCGGCTGACGAAATACCGCAGTATGCGCGATCCGTCCAAGACTCCGGAACCGGTGCCGAGTTCGAAACCCGTTACCGGGCAAGGCAACACCTTTGTCATCCAAGAGCACCACGCCCGTCGCCTGCACTACGACTTCCGGTTGGAGCGGGACGGGGTGCTGGTGTCGTGGGCGGTGCCGAAAAATCTGCCCGAGACCACCGCGGTGAACCACCTGGCGGTGCACACCGAAGACCATCCGCTGGAATACGGGGGGTTCGAGGGCATCATCCCCAAGGGCGAATACGGCGCCGGCAAGGTCGTCATCTGGGACTCAGGAACCTACGACGCCGAGAAGTTCCTCGATGACGAGGTCATCGTCAACCTGCACGGCAACCGGATCTCCGGACGCTACGCGCTGATCCAGACCAACGGCAACCAGTGGCTGGCGCACCGGATGAAGGACCAGAAGGCTTTCGACTTCGACGGTCTCGCACCGATGTTCGCCACGCATGGTTCGGTCGCCGGGCTGACGAAGGGTCAATGGGCGTTCGAGGGAAAATGGGACGGCTACCGCCTACTGGTCGACGCCGAATACGGCCAGATGCGTTTGCGTTCGCGCAGCGGCCGGGACATCACCGCGGAGTTTCCCCAATTGGCCGCGGTTGCGGCCGATCTCGCCGAACATCATGTGGTGCTCGACGGCGAGGTCGTCGCGCTCGACGACGCGGGCGTACCCAGCTTCAACCGGATGCAGAACCGGGTCCGCGCCACCCGCATCGAGTTCTGGGCGTTCGACCTGCTCTACCTCGACGGCCGCTCACTGCTGCGGGCCAAATACGCCGATCGGCGCAAGCTGTTGGAAACCCTGGCCAGCGCAAGCGAACTCATCGTTCCTCCGTTGCTCTCCGGCGGCGACGGAGCCGAGGCGCTGGAGTATTCGGCCAGGCAGGGCTGGGAGGGCGTGGTCGCCAAGAAGCGTGACTCCAGTTACCAGCCGGGCCGCCGCTCCGCGTCGTGGATCAAGGACAAGCATTGGAACACCCAGGAAGTCGTGATCGGCGGCTGGCGGGCGGGCGAAGGTGGGCGCAGCAGCGGCATCGGAGCACTGTTGATGGGCATACCGGGACCCGACGGACTGCAGTTCGTCGGACGAGTCGGAACCGGCTTCACCGACCGCGAGCAAGCCAAGCTGAAGGAAACCTTCGCGCCTCTGCACACCGACGAATCACCGTTCGCCGTCAAGCTTCCCGCTCGCGAAGCCAAGGGCGTTACGTTCCTGGAGCCGAAGTTGGTGGGCGAGGTGCGCTACAGCGAGTGGACCCCGGAAAACCGGCTGCGCCAACCGAGTTGGCGAGGGTTGCGGCCCGACAAGAAACCGAGTGAGGTGGTACGGGAATGAAGTGGGTCACCTTCCGGGACCGGGACGACGAGCGCGTCGGCGTGCTGTCCGGCGACGACGTCTACGCCGTGGAACCGGGTCGTACGATGCTCGAGTTGATCTCGGCGGGGCCGGACGCGCTGCGTGCGGCCGGCGAAGCGGCGCTGCAATCACCGTCGTCGGTGATTCGGCTGGTTGACGTAACCCTGGCCGCCCCGATCCCGCGGCCGCCGTCGATCCGCGACACCCTGTGCTTCCTGGACCACATGCGCAACTGTCAGGAGGCCACCGGCGGCGGCCGGGTGTTGACGGACACCTGGTATCGGATCCCGGCGTTCTACTTCGCCTGCCCGGCAACCGTTTTGGGACCCTACGACGATGCCCCGATGGCGCCCGGAAGCGTCTGGCAGGACTTCGAATTGGAGATTGCGGCGGTGATCGGCTCCGCCGGAAAAGACCTGACGGTGGAGCAGGCCGAGCAGGCCGTCGTGGGGTACATGATCTTCAACGACTGGTCCGCGCGTGACCTGCAGATGCTGGAGGGCCAGTTGCGGATCGGTCAGGCCAAAGGCAAAGACAGTGGGGTCACCCTGGGACCGTGCCTGGTGACCGCCGACGAGCTGGCACCCTTTTGCCGCGACGGCAAACTCAGCCTGCAGGTCACCGCACTGGTCAACGACACCGTCGTCGGCTCGGGATCCACCGGCACGATGGACTGGAGCTTTCCCGAGGTGATCTCCTACATCTCTCGCGGCGTGACGCTGCGCCCCGGCGACGTGATCGGTTCGGGCACCGTACCCACCTGCACGCTCGTCGAGCATCTGGGTAGGCCGTCGTTTCCGGGCTGGTTGCGCGACGGGGACGTGGTGACGCTGCGGGTCGAGGGACTGGGGGAGACGCGCCAGACCGTGCGGGCGTCACCGGCCCCGTATCCGCTTGCGCCGCGGCCTAATCCGTCTTCGACCGGGCTCGCGCAGCGGCTGAATCCGGCTGTGGCGAAGGTGCCCTACACCCGCGGGCTGCACGAGGTCGCCGACCGGGTGTGGGCATGGACGCTGCCCGACGGCGGATACGGTTGGAGCAACGCGGGTTTGGTGACCGGCGACGGGGCGTCGCTGTTGGTGGACACGCTGTTCGACCTGCCGCTGACCCGTGAGATGTTTGACGCGATGCGCCCCATCACTGACCGGGCGCCCATCACCGACGCGTTGATCACCCATTCCAACGGCGACCACACGCACGGTAATCAGTTGCTGGACAGTCGAGTTCGGATCATCACCGCCGCCGGCACCGCCGAGGAGATCGCGCACGAACCCAACGCGGACCGATTGATCGGGATCCAGACCGCCGACCTGGGTCCGGTCGCGACGAAGTACGCGCGAGACCGGTTCGGCCACTTCGACTTCAGCGGCATCACCATACGCAACGCCGACGAGACCTTCGACCGCGAACTGACCATCGACGTCGGCGGCCGCCGCGTGGACCTGCTGAACCTGGGACCCGCCCACACCGGTGCCGACTCGGTGGTGCACGTGCCCGACGCCGGGGTGCTGTTCGGCGGGGACCTGCTGTTCATCGGCTGCACACCGATCGTGTGGGCGGGTCCGATCGCCAACTGGATCGCGGCCTGCGACGCGATGATCGCGCTGGACCCTGCTGTGGTGGTGCCAGGCCACGGGCCGGTCACCGACACCGACGGAATCCGGGCCGTCCGTGGCTATTTCGTGCACCTCATCGAGCAGGCCGACGCGGCTCATGCCAAGGGCTTGTCGTTGGCGGAGGCGGTCGATGCCGTCGACCTCGGCGAGTACGCGTCCTGGCTGGACTCCGAACGCGTCGTCGTCAACATCTTCCGGCGCTACTGCGAACTCGATCCCGACACACCGCAGCCGGAATTGATGGGGTTGTTCGCGATGCAGGCCGAGTGGTTGGCCAAGCGGGAGGGCTAGGGCCGCCAGGGATACCCCCGTCAGCCGGATGTCCTACGGTTTCGATATGGCACCCGAACCCGCAGTCACACTGGAAACCCTCGAAGACGGCATCGCCTGCCTCACCCTGAACCGACCCAAACTGTTGAACGCCATCGACGGGTCTCTCATCAGAGCCACCGACGAAGCGCTGGATGTGCTGAGCCGGGGTGAACATCGGACAGTGATTCTGACCGGGGCCGGACGAGGCTTCTGCGCGGGCGCCGATCTGAGCGGCACCGGCGAAGCCTGGACCGACGTCAACCCGTCGACCCCCGGCTTCAAAGTCACCTACGACGCGCAGGTGCGGCTGGCCGATCTGTTCGTCCGGCTCTACGAGCTGCCGATCCCGGTGATCGCAGCGATCAACGGTGTCGCGGTCGGCGGCGGCCTGGCATTCGCGCTGCATTCCGACATCCGCATCGCTTCCGAGACAGCACGATTCGGCTCGGCATTCATCAAGGCCGGCTTCTCCTCGATGGACATGGGCACCAGCTACCTGCTGCCGAAGATCGTCGGCGCCGGAGTGGCACGCGAACTGATGTTGACCGGGCGGATGATCGACGCCGAGGAGGCCCACCGGATCAAGCTGGTGCACCAGGTGGTGCCAGCCGAGGACCTGATGACTGCCGCGCTGGACAAAGCCCGAGAGATCGCGCAGAACAACGCATTCGGGGTCTGGCAGACCAAGATCGGCCTCAACGCCGCCCTGGATGCGCCCAGCCTGCGGCATGCCATCGAGATCGAGAACCGCACCCAGATCCTGACCGGCTTCACCAACAATCCCGCCGAGGCGGCGCGGGCGCATCGCGAGAAACGTGCACCGAAATGGGATACGTTGTGACGGTCAGGCTTTGGCGATCACCTGATCGGCGTACTTCTCCAGCAGATGAATCTTCTTCGCCAGCGGGTCCTTATCCGGGCCGACGATGTAGGGCCAGCGGAAACCCACGATCACGTCGGTGACGCCGTTGTCCTCGAGACGCTTGATCCCGTCGACGGTGTAGGCGTCGGTGGAGATGACGTGAATCTCGAACGGGCCGGTCTTGCCCTCTTCGTCGCGAAACTGCTTGACCCGGGCGATGAGTCGATCAAGTTCCTCCGGGGAGCTGCCACCACCGTGCATCCAGCCGTCGAGCCGCGCGGCCCGTCGCAGCGCAGCGTCGGCGTGCCCGCCGACCAGGATCGGGATCGGCTCAGTGGGCGCCGGACTCATCTTCGTCTTGGGGATGTCGTAGAACTCGCCGTGGAATTCGAAGTACTCGCCGGTGGTCAGACCCTTGACGATCTCGATGCATTCGTCCATTCGCTTGCCGCGCTTGGCGAACGGGATGCCCATCAGCTCGTAGTCCTCCGGCCACGGGCTGGTCCCCACGCCGAGTCCCAGCCGGTTGCCGTTGAGCGCCGCCAGCGAACCGGCCTGCTTGGCGGTGAGCGCCGGGTGCCGGACGGGTAGCTTCAGGACGAAGAAGTTGAGCCGCAACGTCGTCGTCACCGCGCTCAAAGCCGCTGTCAGAACGAATGTTTCGACGATCTCTTTGCCGTCGAGGAACTCCCGGCTGCCGTCGGGGGTGTAGGGATATTTCGAGTCCGACTCGAAGGGGTAGGCGAGGCTGTCGGCGATCGTCATGCTGTGGTAGCCGGCCCGCTCGGCTGCCTGAGCCAGCGGAATGTAGAACTGCGGGTCGGTCAACGACTCCGCGTAACTGAAGCGCACGGCATCCTCCTGTTACGCCGAGCGTGTAGCCACCGCGAAAAATCGGCTGTTTTTTCGCACTGGCTACACGCTGGGCGAAGCTGAATGTCAGAGCTGGTTTTCGGGTCCGATGATCGCCCAGACCGTCTTGCCCGCCGCCGTCGGGGTGCTGCTCCAGGCGCGCGACAACGCGTCGACGATGGCCAGCCCGGACACGTCGATGCCCTTGGGCGGCGACGCCAGACGCACTGCGGGCGCGTTGCTGGTGTCGGAAACCGCGATGGTCGCGGTCTGGCCGTCGCACTCGATCCTCATCACCGGTTCGCTTCCGGTGTGCTCCAGCACGTTTTCGATGAACACGTTGACCACCACCAGCGCGACGGGGATGAGTCCCGGCTTCGACCAGGTGGTCAGCCATTCGCGGACCAGCTGACGTGATTCCCGCAGGCTGGTCAGGTTGGCCGGCAGCTTGGCCTGGGCGTGCTTCAGCTTGCGGCGCCCGAGCCGCTCGACGGCCTTGATGGCCGCTTTCTCGGTCGGGTACACCGGCATGAATCGGGCGACGCCGCTGCGCGCGATCGCCTCGCGAGCCGCGCGGTTGGCGGTGACCAGCACGATCGGGACGTCCGGACGCGCGTCCATGTGCCAGCGTGCGCTGACGAAAGCCGACCAGGCGGCCTCGTCGGGGACCTGCAGCCCGCTGACGTCGACCACGACCGCGGCGGGGACGTCATGCGTGGCCTTGGTGATGTTGTCGCGCAGCTCGGCGGAGTTTTTGGCGTCGAGCACTCCCTCAGCGGACAGCAGGACTATCGATTGCTCGGTTCGGGATTCCAGCCCCAACGCATTGGAGGACTTGGCCACCGCACTCATACGAACCATCCCGGATTGCGGGACGTCTCGAGAAGGCACGCCGGTTGCATCGTGTCGTCCGATTCCATGTCCCGCTCCTCGAACCCTGCCCGGTTGTCAGCTGCTGCCGCCCTCGATGGCGGAGACGTCTATCTTCGGGCAAATCTCCCGATTTGTGAAAGTGGCGGCTTGGCGGCGGATGTCAGTGCTCCCGCGCGCACTGGATTAGGCACCGGATAGCTGTGCCACCCGGTCGTGTGATGCAACCCCACCACTGCCACGCTGAAGTCGTCGTTCCTGCTGTCGTGCCCGTCTTTGCGCACGATCTCAGTGGAACTACCCACCCCAGCGCGCGGTCAATCCCGAACGGGGCATACCCAAGCTAGACGTGTTTGAAGCAGCCGACGTCAGGCGCCGCTTCGAGCGTAGGGAGGCGCACCCACGCCGGCGACCGAATGAGTGCCCCACGGCGTTTGTTCGACGATGCGCGCGGGCGCGGTGCGATCGCCGACGCACAGCGTGACCGTCCGCGCCCGCTTCATCGAGTCGTCGGGCAGGTCGTCCAGGACGGTGCCTTGCCAGTGGTAGTTGCCGTCAAGCGGGTCGAGGTGACCGGTCAATCGGACGTGCACCGGGTAACGGGTGCCCGAAATCTCCAGCGTCGCATCGCCGTCGTAGGTGTCTTCGTAATCGGGCGCGCTGGACGACAGGTCGAACGTCTCGAACGCCCCCGTCACCGAGGGCGGCGTGGTGGGTGCGAGTTGAGCGCGCTCGTTGAAAACCTGCTGGCTGGAGCGGCGTACCTCGATACGACGGCTGCCGGTGCGCGCCATCACCGTGAGGCACTCGGCGATGTAGCGTGCCTGCGTCTCGGTGTCGGGGCCGGTGAGGAAGAAGTAGTTCGGAAATCCGTGCACGGCCATCCCGAGGAACGGTTCCATGCCGTCGTGCCAGGCCTGCTGGATGGTCTGTCCGCCGGTGCCGACCAACGGCTGACTGTCGATCGAGAACCCGGTGCCATAGATGATCGCGTCGACGGGGTGTTCGACGCCGTCGCCGGTCCGGATGGCCGCCGTCGTGATCTCCTCGATCGGCGACGTCACCACCATCGGGCCCGGTTGCGGGCGGCGGCGCCGCCAGCGCTGCGTCCACGGTGTGATGTTGGTGACAATGCGGCGCGGCGCATGTCCGAATACGGTTACCGATCCGGCTGATTCCAACAGCCGGCCCAGACGGTGGCCGGCCGAGGAGTCGGTGCCCACGACTGCTATGCGCTTGCCGGTGGGGCGGAAGTGCGGATCCCACGCCGCGGCGTGGAACGACTCCCCGGCGAAGTCGCTGCGACCGTCGATATCCGGTACCCAGGGGACGTAGCGGGTCGGGCTCGACTCGACGACCACACCCGCCCGCAGGGTTTCGTCAGCCGTGGTCTGCAGCACCCAGGTGTCGGTCTCGTCGTCGAACACCGAACGGACTACCTCGCCGTCAAACGTCGCGACGTCGGTGATTCCGGCCTGCCGCAGTTCGGCCGCCGCGCCGACTGCTCCCGCGCCGACGATCAGCGTCACAGAAACCTGCTGCGCTTCCAACCGCGGCGCGCCACCGGCCCCATCAGACCCACTTCGGTCAAAAAGGCTGCCAGCGGGGCGAATCCGGCGATCTGCACCTCGCGGCGGTGTGCGCTGTGCCGGGCGAGTTGTCGGGCCCGCTTGGCATCCAGGCCGGTGCGCGCGTACGGCACGGGATTGCTGAACAGGTAATTGAAGAAGTACCCGCCCAGCCCGTTGATGTTGGCCATGAACCATCGGTTCACGCGCGGCATCTCGGTCACCCGCTTGCGCGCGCCGTCGCGCGCGAACTGAATGTGCCGGGCCTCTTCGGTGACGTGAATCCGCATGAGGCGCTGGATGATCGGCTGCAGTTCGGGGTCGTCCATCATCTGGCGTTGCAGCGAGTCGAAGATCTCCTCACCGATCAGCGCGGCCACCCACAGCATCGACCCGCGCTGGAACGCAAGTGGCAGCAGATTGATGACGTAACGGTGAAAACGTTTCGGCCGCACCGGTTTTGCGCCGATGCGCTCGATGGCTTTTCCGAACATCACCATGTGGCGGGTTTCGTCGCCCAGTTCGGTCAGCTTGTAGTGGGTGGACCTGCTCGTCGGGTCCTCGTGCAGGATGGTCCGCAGCAATGACTGATTGAGCATGTTCTCGAACCAGATCCCGGCCGAGAGCGTGTTCACCAATTCCTGCCGGGACAGCTCGATCTGCTGGGCACGGGTCATCTGGTCCCACATCGGGGTGCCGTACAACGAGACCAGCCTCGGGGGCAGGAAGAACTTGTCCGGATCCAACGGGGCGTCCCAGTCGATGTCGACGACGGGTTCGTAGGACTTCTTGACCGAGCCCTTGAGCAGGCGCTCGGAGAACTCTTCCCGACTGGGTCCACTTGGTCGTACCGCAGTGGTCATCGCTGTGTCCCTTCATGTGCCTTGCCAGGGCCTGGGTTTCGACGTTAGGAAGATCACACTCGATAGTCAATACCCAGGGTACTGGGTACCGGCGGTCTCGGCTAGACGGCGCGCGGTCTCGATGAGGTTCTCGATTAGGTTGAGGCCCTATGAGCCGGCACATTCACGTCATCGGCATCGGTGCTGGTGACCCGGACTATGTGACCGTGCAGGCGATCGACGCACTCAACGACACCGACGTGTTCTTCGCGATGGACAAAGGCGAGGCCAAGAGCGACCTCGTCGAGCTGCGCCGGAAGATCTGCGCGCGGTTCATCCGCAAGCCCGGATACCGATTCGTCCAGTTGCCCGACCCGCGGCGCGCCTCGGGCACCGACTACCGGCAGGCCGTCTCGGACTGGCACGCGTCCCGCGCCCGTCTCTGGGCGACGGCCATCGAAACGGAACTGGAACCTGACGGCGTCGGAGCCTTTCTGGCCTGGGGCGACCCGTCGCTCTACGACAGCACGCTGCGCATCCTGGACCGGGTCGCGGACGAGGTCGAGATCAGCTACGACGTCATCCCGGGCATCACCGCAGTTCAGGCACTGACCGCGCGTCACCGCATCCCGCTCAATGACGTGGGCGAACCGGTACTGGTCACCACCGGACGGAAGTTAAATGCGCACGGTCTCGCCGGCTCGACCGTCGTGATGCTCGATGCCGACTGCTCTTTTCAGGCATGCGCGCCGTCCACGCGGATCTGGTGGGGCGCCTACCTCGGGACCGCCGACGAGTTGTTGGTGGCCGGGACGGTCGGGGAGGTCGGAGCGCGCATCGTCGAAATGCGTGCGCAGGCCCGTGCTCAGCACGGCTGGATCATGGACACGTATCTGCTGCGCTCGTCCGGCGAATGCGAAGGCTGACGGCGCTCAATGGGCCTATTCGTCGGCATATGCGCCCCAATTTGGGACGTGTCCGTTTCATAGCTTGGGATTTGCGCAACCGGGATTCCGAGAACGCGCGCTCCCGGCACCGTACGTCGGGTTACCATTCATTTGGCGTGCTATACACGTGCTGAATGCGAGCTCGCAGTCGGGAGAGGTCGTCGAATGTCGTTTGTGTTTGCTACGCCGGATTGGGTCGCTGCCGCGGCCACGGATCTGGCCAGCATCGGTTCGTCGATCAACGCTGCCAGTTCGGCTGCGGCCGCCCCCACGGAAGCGGTGCTGGCTGCGGGAGCCGACGACATTTCGGCCGCGATCGCCGCGCTGTTCAGTTCACACGCCCAGGCATATCAGGTTCTCAGTCAACAGGCCGCACTATTCCACCAGCAGTTCGTCGAATTGATGAGCGGTGGTGCGACCCAGTACGCCACCGCGGAAGCGCTCAACGCGACAATGCAGGAAGCCGCGTCGGGTATCAGTGCGCCACTTCAAGCGCTGGCCGGGGGGGCACCCGCCGGCGGGTCCGCCGCTCCGGTTGCGGGCAACAGTGACGAGCAGGTCCTGCTGACCACCAACGGCGGAACCTACGTCCAGATCGGTACCGGCGCCAACGCCGCTGCGGCCGGTGCAGGGGTGCACGGCGCGGCGAGTCCGAACGGGGCCGCAGGGACCGGTGGCGTCAGCTCGAATCCGGGCGGATTCCTCCCCGGTGCCGGGACAGGGGTCAGCGCACCGACTGCGCCACCTCCCGTGACTGCGCTCCCCGTCGCTGCCGCGGTGGACGGCCCCGTTGCCGGAGTGGACGGAAATGCCGCCGGTCTCGGCGGAGTCGGTCCCGTGGTCTTCGGTCCGGGTCAGACCGGGGTAGCAGGCGGCACTGCGCTCGCCGGCGCGCAAACCGGTGCGAGCGCTGCGCCGGCCGCGAGCAGTCACAGTGAGCAGGTCGACAACGACGGTCACACCGGGCTGCGCGGCAACAGTGGGTGGTTGTACGGCGACCATGCGCTCGGTTCGAACACCGCGCTGTTCGGCGACGGTGGAGCCGGGGGAAGCGCGGCGTTGGGCGCGAATGGCCAGGTCCCCTTCGCTACCGGTGAGGGAAGCTTCTTCGCCGGGAATGCAGATCTCGGAAACTCGGCCGGCGTTGTCGACGGAACTCGTCAACAGGCCTGACACCCCCTAGCCACAACCGGCAGACTGGACGGGTGCCCGAACTCCCCGAGATCGAAGCGCTGGTCGACCATCTGCGCCGGCACGCCGTCGGCTTGCCGGTAGGCCGCGTCGACGTCGCCGCGTTGTCGGTGCTCAAGACCTTCGACCCGCCGATCAATGCGCTGCACGGCCAGACCGTTGTCGGCGCTTCCCGGTGGGGCAAGTACCTGGGCCTGCAAGCCGGCGACTTGTGGCTGATCACTCACTTGTCCCGGGCGGGATGGTTGCGGTGGTCGGACAAGCTGGCCGCGGCGCCGCTGCGCCCGGGCAAGGGTCCTATCGCGTTGCGTGTGCACCTCGGCACTCCGGGCGAAGCACCGGGGTTCGACCTGACCGAAGCCGGCACCCAGAAACGTCTGGCCGTGTGGCTGGTCGGCGATCCCGAGCAGGTGCCGCAGATCGCCGCCCTGGGGCCGGACGCGCTCGAACTGGGGCCCGAGGATCTGGCCCGGGTGTTGGCCGGCAATACCGGCCGGATCAAGACCGTCATCACCGACCAGAAGATCATCGCGGGTATCGGCAACGCCTATAGCGACGAAATACTGCACGTCGCGCGCATCTCGCCGTTCGCCACGGCGGCGAAACTGAGCGACGAACAAGTCGTCGTGCTGCACGACGCGATGATCTCCGTGCTGACCGACGCGGTGAGCCGATCCGTCGGCCAGGGCGCAGCAACCCTCAAGGGTGAGAAGCGCTCCGGCCTGCGGGTACATGCCCGCACCGGTCTGCCCTGTCCGGTCTGCGGTGACACGGTGCGCGAAGTGTCGTTCGCGGACAAATCGTTTCAGTACTGCGCGACCTGCCAGACCGGCGGCAAAGTACTGGCCGATCGGCGCATGTCAAGGCTGCTCAAGTAGTCTGCCCCGGTGACTCGCCAGAAAATCTTGATTACCGGGGCCAGTTCCGGTCTGGGCGCCGGGATGGCCCGGGCTTTCGCCGCCAAAGGCCGTGATCTGGCGCTGTGCGCCCGCCGCACCGACCGGCTGGAAGAACTCAAAGCCGAACTGTTGCAACAGCATCCGTCGATCAAGATCGCGGTGGCGGCGCTGGACGTCAACGACCATGATCAGATCCCGAAGGTGTTCGCCGAACTCGGCGACGAGCTGGGCGGCATCGACCGGGTGATCGTCAACGCCGGTGTCGGCAAGGGCGCGAAGCTGGGGTCGGGCAAGGTGTGGGCGAACAAGGCGACGCTGGAGACCAATCTGGTTGCGGCGCTGGTGCAGATCGAGACCGCGCTGGAAATGTTCATCGGCTCCGGCTCGGGACACCTGGTGCTGATCTCCTCGGTGCTCGGCAACAGAGGCGTACCGGGTGTCAAGGCTGCTTACTGTGCGAGCAAGGCGGGTCTGACCTCGCTGGGCGAGTCGCTGCGCGCGGAGTACCACAAGGGGCCGATCAAAGTCACTGTGATCGAGCCGGGTTACATCGAGTCGGAGATGACGGCCAAATCCAACAGCACAATGCTGATGGTGGACAACGAAACCGGCGTCCGGGCACTCGTCGACGCGATCGAACGCGAACCCGGCCGCGCCGCGGTGCCGCGGTGGCCGTGGGCGCCGCTGGTGCAGCTGATGCGGGTGTTGCCGCCGCCGATGACCAAGCGGTTCGCCTGAGTCCCGCGAGCAGACGCAAAAGCCCCTCATTTCGGTACGAAATGGGTGCTTTTGCGTCTGCTCGCGCAAGTTAAGACGCGCGGCCTCGTTCGCTTCGGTAGCGGCGCACCAGCGCGTCGGTCGAGCTGTCCGACTGCTTCTCCGGTGCATCGTTGCTGGTGATCACCGGCAGCAGGGCCTTGGCCTGCGTCTTGCCCAGTTCCACACCCCACTGGTCGAACGAGTCGATACCCCACACCACGCCCTCGGTGAACACCTGGTGCTCGTAGAGCGCGATCAGCTGGCCGAGTACCGAAGGCGTCAGGCGGTTTGCCAGGATCGACGTCGACGGACGGTTGCCGGGCATTACCTTGTGCGGCACCACGTCGTCCGGCGTTCCTTCCTCGGCGATCTCCTCGGCGGTCTTGCCGAACGCCAGCACTTGCGTCTGAGCGAAGAAGTTGCTCATCAAGAGGTCGTGCATGCTGCCGTCGCCCTCGGCGGTCGGCAGGTCGTCGAGGGGTTGGCTGAACCCGATGAAATCGGCCGGGACCAGCCGGGTGCCCTGGTGTAGCAGTTGGTAGAAGGCGTGCTGGCCGTTGGTTCCCGGCTCGCCCCAATAGATTTCGCCGGTATCCGTGGTGACGGGGGAACCGTCGGCGCGGGTCGACTTACCGTTGGACTCCATGGTCAGCTGCTGCAGGTAGGCCGCGAACCGGGCCAGATCGTTGGAATAGGGCAGTACCGCGCGGGATTGGGCCCCGAAGAAGTTGGAGTACCACAGGCCGATCAGGCCGAGCAGCGCAGGCGCATTGGACTGCAGGGGGGCGGTCCGGAAGTGTTCGTCGACGATGTGGAACCCGGACAGGAAGTCCGCGAACGCTTCTCGGCCGATCACCGCCATGACCGAAAGTCCGATCGCCGAGTCCACCGAATAGCGTCCGCCGACCCAGTCCCAGAACCCAAACATGTTGTCGGTGTTGATCCCGAAGTCGTCGACCAGCTTCTTGTTGGTGGACACGGCGACGAAATGCTTTGCCACGGCGTCGTCGCCGAGCGCCTCGGTGAGCCAGCGGCGCGCCGCGGTTGCGTTGGTCAGGGTCTCCAATGTCGAAAACGTCTTGGAGGCGACAATGAAAAGTGTTGTGGCAGGGTCTAAGTCAGCCAATGTTGCGACCAGGTCGGCCGGATCTACGTTGGAGACGAAGCGTGCCGCGATGCCCCCGTCGGCGTAGTGACGCAGCGCCTGACAGGCCATCACCGGTCCCAGGTCCGAGCCCCCGATGCCGATGTTGACCACGGTCCTGATCCGCTCGCCGGTGGCGCCTTTCCAGTCGCCGCTACGCAGCTTGTCGGTGAAATCGCCCATGGCGTCGAGCACCTCGTAGACGTCCCTCACGACGTTCTGGTCCTCGACGATCAGGTCGGCATCGCGGGGCAGCCGCAGCGCGGTGTGCAGCACGGCCCGGTCCTCGGAGGTATTGATACGGGAGCCGGCGAACATCGCGTCGCGGCGCTCTTCCAGCTTCGCCGTCCGCGCCAGGTCGACCAGCAGCTGCACCGTCTCGCGGGTGATGCGATGTTTGCTGTAGTCGATGTAGAGGTCGCCGACGGTGAGGGTGAGTTCGCGGCCCCGGTCCGGATCGTCGTCGAAGAGTTGCCGTAGGTGGGTTTCTCCGATCTGATCATGGTGCTTGAGCAGGGCGTCCCAGGCCGGGGTGGCGGTGATGTCTGATGGCTCGGAGGTCATAGTTCGACCCTAATGCGGCATCGGGGACGAGTCAGGGTGGATGCGGACTGCCGAGCACTTGTTGCAGATCGGGCAACATCGCCTGCAGTTGTTGACCCCAGTACGACCAGGTGTGCGTGCCGTTGGCGGGAAAATTGAACACCCCGTTGTGGCCACCCTTGAGTTGGTAGCGCGCCTGGAACACCTTGTTGCTGATGCGGGTAGCGCTTTCCAGCAGACTGGCATCCAGCTTGGTGCCCAGATCGCGATCGTCGCCGTTGCCGGTATAGATCCAGATCCGGGTGTTGTTGGCGACGAGTTTGGCGGCATTGACCGTGGGGTCGTGGTCGGCCCAGGCTGGGTCGCCCGGCGGGCCCCACATGGCCTCGGAGCGGAAGCCTCCGGCGCCCAACTGCACGGCGCTGAGCAGGGCAGGCCAGTTCCCGGCGGACAGGTTGAGGAAGCCCGACATTGAAGCCGCATAGACGAAATGTTGCGGATGGTCGGCGGCCAGGATCAGCGCCGCCGAGCCGCTCATCGACGCACCCACCACCGCGTTGCCCGTCTGACTGACGCCCTTGTTCGTCGCCAACCAAACCGGCAACTCCTGGGTCAGAAAGGTTTCCCACTTGTAGGTCTGCGTTCCGTTGCCGCCCACGGCCGGGCGATACCAGTCGGAATAGAAGCTCGCCGTTCCGCCGGTCGGCATCACCACCGACAGGCCGGACTGGGTGAACCATTCGAACACCGGCAGATGAATATCCCAGCCGTTGAAGTCGTCACGGGCCCGCATCCCGTCGAGCAAATAGACCGCGTGCGTGCCGCCGCCCTGATATTCCACCTTGATCTGGCGGTTCATCGACGCCGACGGGACCATCAGGTATTCGATCGGCTGGCCCTGCCTCGACCACGCGGACGAGGTCGCCGAACTGCAGCCCAAGGCAAGCAGGGTCACGACCGACAGCAAAATCAGCCGGCGCACGGGCGAAAACCCAATCGTTATTGCCGTGACCATTTCCGGCGAAATTTACTCCGGCAAACGCGCGATTCACCGAATGTAACGGCGGGAGTAACCGTTTAGTGGCCGAGTCGTCCCCGGCCCAGACGCAAAAGCAACATCGCCAGATCTTTCCCGTCGGGACCCAGCTCGCTGTAGCGTTCGATGACTTTCATTTCGCGGTTGTGCACCAGCCGGGTGCCTCCGGACGCCATTCGGGCCCGCCCGATCGCTTGGGACACTTCGGCGCGCCGCTTCACGGCCGCGAGGATCTCGGCGTCGAGCCGGTCGATCTCTTCGCGCAATTGGTCGATATCGAGCTGCTGGGTATCGAGGGTCTCGGTGTTCATTTCTGCTATCTCCGCATTTTCGTGAGGTGGGGGTTCTGGTCTCATCCGGTTTGGGCCTCACACAAGAGACGAGCCCCGAATCCGGAAGCGGACCACGGGGCTCTGCGATAGCAGCTAGACCACGGGCACCGCTGGGGGGTACCCATAGAAAAATCGGGGCTGCACGTTGAGCACGACCCGAGTGTTCCACCAAGGGCCACGCGCGCGCAAAAATATGCACGAAAAATGCCTGGTCTGTCGAATGAGTCAAGCCCGAACGGACATACGCGGCCTGATTCTGCGAGGTGTCGGCGGGCGGCGGTAAGTTTGGACCGACATGAGTGTGCACGCAACTGAGGCAAGATCCGAAGCCGAACAACTCCTCGACGGACTCAATCCGCAACAGCGCCAGGCTGTCGTCCACCAGGGCTCGCCGCTGCTGATCGTCGCGGGCGCCGGTTCGGGCAAGACTGCGGTGCTGACCCGGCGCATCGCCTATCTGATCGCCGAGCGTGGCGTCGGGGTGGGTCAGATCCTGGCCATCACCTTCACCAACAAGGCCGCCGCGGAAATGCGCGAACGTGTGGTCAATCTGGTCGGCAACCGGGCGCGATACATGTGGGTGTCGACCTTTCACTCGTCGTGCGTACGCATCCTGCGCAACCAGGCTTCGCTGATCAAAGGTCTCAACTCCAACTTCTCCATCTACGACGCCGACGACTCCCGTCGGCTGCTGCAGATGATCGGCCGCGACATGGGCCTGGACATCAAGCGCTACTCGCCCCGGTTACTCGCCAACGCCATCTCCAACCTGAAGAACGAACTGATCGACCCGGAGCAGGCGGTGTCCGATCTGACCGACGAGTCCGACGACCTGGCGCGCACCGTCGCCTCGGTCTTTGGGGAATACCAACGCCGGTTGCGGGCGGCCAACGCACTGGATTTCGACGACCTGATCGGCGAGACCGTCAACGTGCTCCAGACCTTTCCCGAGATCGCGCAGTACTACCGGCGACGGTTCCGGCACGTCCTGGTCGACGAGTACCAGGACACCAACCACGCGCAGTACGTGTTGGTGCGGGAATTGGTGGGCCGCGACACCCAGGACGGTGTCGCGCCTGGTGAACTGTGCGTGGTCGGCGACGCCGACCAGTCGATCTATGCGTTCCGCGGTGCCACCATCCGCAACATCGAGGACTTCGAACGCGACTACCCGGACGCGATAACCATTCTGCTGGAACAGAATTACCGCTCCACGCAGAACATCCTGTCGGCGGCCAACTCGGTGATCGCGTGCAACTCGGGACGCCGCGAGAAACGGTTGTGGACCGACGCCGGCGAGGGCGAACTGATCGTCGGCTACGTCGCCGACAACGAGCACGACGAGGCCAGGTTCGTCGCCGACGAGATCGACGCGCTCGCCGACCGCGGTGAGATCACCTACAACGACGTCGCGGTCTTCTACCGCACCAACAACTCGTCACGGTCGCTGGAAGAGGTCTTCATCCGCGCCGGGATTCCGTACAAAGTCGTTGGGGGAGTGCGCTTTTACGAACGCAAGGAGATCCGCGACATCGTCGCCTATCTGCGGGTGCTGGACAACCCGGGTGACGCGGTCAGCATGCGGCGCATTCTCAACACGCCCAGGCGTGGCATCGGCGACCGCGCCGAGGCATGTGTGGCGGTGTACGCCGAGAACACCGGCAGCAGTTTCGCCGACGCGTTGCAGGCCGCGGCGCAGGGCAAGGTCCCGATGCTCAACACCCGCGCCGAGAAGTGCATCGCCGGCTTCGTCGAACTCCTCGACGAGTTGCGGGGGCATCTGGACGACGACCTCGGCGATCTCGTCGAAGCGGTCCTGGACCGCACCGGCTACCGCCGCGAGCTGGAGTCGTCAAGCGACCCGCAGGAATTGGCCAGACTGGACAACCTCAACGAACTCGTCAGCGTCGCACACGAATTCAGCATCGATCAGGCGAACGCGGCGGCGCTGGCAGCCGAGACCGACCCCGACGACGAGGACGTGCCCGACACCGGTGCCCTGGCAGCGTTCCTCGAGCGCGTGTCCTTGGTGGCCGACACCGACGAGATCCCTGAGCACGGCTCCGGTGTGGTCACGTTGATGACGCTGCACACCGCCAAGGGGCTGGAGTTCCCGGTGGTGTTCGTGACCGGCTGGGAGGACGGCATGTTCCCGCACATGCGGGCGCTGGACGACCCGAGAGAGCTTTCCGAGGAACGGCGGCTGGCCTACGTCGGCATCACCCGCGCCCGGCAGCGGTTGTATGTGAGCAGGGCCATCGTCCGCTCGTCGTGGGGACAGCCGATGCTGAACCCGGAATCCCGCTTCCTGCGCGAGATTCCACAGCAGCTCCTCGACTGGCGGCGCACCGCGCCCAAGGCTTCGTTCAGCGCGCCGGTCAGCGGCGCGGGCCGGTTCGGGACCCCCCGGAGCGCCCCGACCCGATCCGGTGCGAGTAAGCGGCCGCTGATCGTGCTCGAACCCGGCGATCGGGTGACCCACGACAAGTATGGGCTGGGCCGCGTGGAAGAGGTCTCCGGTGCGGGTGAGTCGGCGATGTCGCTGATCGACTTCGGCAGTGCCGGGCGGGTGAAGCTGATGCACAACCACGCTCCGATCAGCAAGCTGTAGCCCTGCTACTCCACCCAGCGTCTGGTCTGGGGCAGTATCGCCAGCACCCCGCCCGCGACCGGCAACAGCGGCAGCAGATGCACCAGTCCGGCCACCTTTGCTCCCGCGATGAACACGCCGAGATAGGTCAGCAGCGCGACCACCGCCCCGGCCACCACGAGATAACGGCCCACCGGACGGCGTAGCAGCAGCATGATCACCCCGGACACGGTGGTGATCGCGAAGACCAGGGCCAGGAAGCCGACCGCGACGCAGAACAACCGGTCGGACCGCCACCAGCCGGCGATCAGTTCGGTAGCGACGACAGACGTGGCCCAGCCGCTGACGATGCTGACGGCGCTGGCTGCCACGGCCGTCCGGGGTGACGGCTCAGCGGCCAGTGCCCGGGGAAGGGCCGGAAACACGTTGGCACGCGCCGCATCTGAGGATGGTGCGCGCCGGATTATCTGCGTGGTCTGCGCCGAAGCCGGTATCGACGGAAGCGGGCCGGTCGGTGCGCGCCGGATGATCCGCGTTCGTGGTTCGTCGGAAGACTCGGGGGTCTCGGGCGTAGCCGGATCGGTCGGCTCGGTCACCGGTCAGCCGGCGTAGTTGCCGACGGACAATCCGCGCTTGGCCAGCCACGGCACCGGGTCGATCCGCTCCGAGCCGCCGAGGAGGACCTCGAAGTGCAGATGGGGGCCGGTGGAGAAGCCCCGGTTTCCCATCGTCGCGATCTGGTCGCCGGCCATCACTCGCTCCCCGACGCTGACCAGCGTGGTGTTGACGTGGCCGTAGAGCGTGACGGTGCCGTCGGCGTGCTGCAGCTTGACCCACATGCCGTAGCCGGCGGTCGGCCCGGCGTCGATGACCACGCCGTCGGACACCGCGTAGATCGGGGTGCCGATCGAATTGGCGAGGTCGATGCCGGCGTGCAGCACGCCCCAGCGGTAGCCGAAGTTCGACGTGAAGATCCCCTTGGTCGGCATGACGTACAGCGGCTGCTGCAACCGCGCCTCGCGCTGCGCGCGCTCCTGCGCGAAGGCCACGCCGCGGGCGAATTCTTCGTTGTGGACCGTGACGTTGCCCGGTTGGGCGGCGATGACCTGCGCTCCTCGCGGCGCGTTGGCGCCGGGGGACCCGCCGGACATCGTCGACGCGTTGGCGGTCAGCACCGTCTCGATCTTGGGTGTGTCGGACTGGTTGAGCGCGGTGTGTGTCGCAGCGGCGGCCGCGCCGGCGGCCATTGCGCCGATCAGCAGACGCCCCTTGGCGGCGGTGGTCGGCTGCTTGCGGTGGCTTCCCCCTCGGCGGGGCACCGGGATGACATCGGTGACCTCAACGGCCTTGGGTTCGACGACTACCCGGGTGAGCACCTCGGTGGCCGGCGCGGCCAGCCACAGCGGAGTCAGATCGTCGGTGTCGTTCAGGTCGTCGAGTTCGGGGGCCTGCAGCAGCTGCTCATCGATGTCGAACTCGGAATCCCCGAAGTCGAGGTCGTCGAGATCGGCGAGTTCCATGTCGTCGAGTTCATCAAAGCCATCTAACGGGATGATCTCGGTGACTTCGTTGCGGTGATGATGCAGCCACCGGTCCCG
Organism: Mycobacterium sp. NGS22; assembly: GCF_059813095.1. Classification (NCBI taxonomy): domain Bacteria; kingdom Bacillati; phylum Actinomycetota; class Actinomycetes; order Mycobacteriales; family Mycobacteriaceae; genus Mycobacterium; species Mycobacterium sp. NGS22. Next base: position 2,422 of record NZ_JCALDY010000018.1, on the reverse strand, counting down.
GGGTGCTCGGACTGCTACTGCGCTGGCAGAGCGGGCGATTCGGTGCTGGGACAAAGCTGGAATGTCCTCGGTTCGTAACCATAACGTTATCTGGACCCTGAGACGGTATCCGCAAACGGGGGAGGGTGGCAACCTCGGTATGGAAACTGACCGATTTTGTGACTTGTATCACGGTTTGAGCCAGATCGAGGTTCGGTGACCTGCGCCACAGCGGTGGATGCGGCGGCAAAGTGCAATTCGGGTGCCGATACAGTTCCTCGGGGCGAGGTACCGAAACGGGACGCCGCCCCACTGGACTAGTAACTAAGCCGAGCAAAGGCAGTGACGCCCATGGATCTGTTCGAGTATCAAGCCAAGGAATTGTTCCTCAAGCACGGAGTGCCCGGTACGCAGGGCCGCGTGACCGACACCGCCGAAGGTGCGCGTGCCATCGCCGAGGAAGTCGGCAAGCCCGTCATGGTCAAGGCCCAGGTCAAGACCGGGGGACGCGGCAAGGCCGGCGGCGTGAAGTACGCAGCCACCCCGGAGGAGGCCTACGAGCACGCCAAGAACATCCTGGGCCTGGACATCAAGGGCCACATCGTTAAGAAACTGCTGGTCGCCGAGGCCAGCGACATCGCCGAGGAGTACTACCTGTCCTTCCTGCTGGACCGGGCGAACCGCAGCTACCTGGCGATGTGCTCGGTCGAGGGTGGCATGGAGATCGAAGAGGTCGCCGCGACCAAACCCGACCGGCTCGCCAAGGTTGCGGTGGACGCGGTCAAGGGCGTCGATCGGGACTTCGCGCGCTCCATCGCCGAGCAGGGTCACCTGCCCGCCGAGGTGCTCGACGCCGCCGCCGTCACGATCGAGAAGTTGTGGGGGGTGTTCGTCGGCGAGGATGCGACCTTGGTCGAGGTCAACCCGCTGGTGCGCACGCCGGACGACAAGATCCTGGCGCTGGACGGCAAGGTGACGCTGGACGCCAACGCCGACTTCCGTCAGCCCGGCCACGCCGAATTCGAGGACCGCGCAGCCACCGACCCGCTGGAACTCAAGGCCAAGGAACACGACCTCAACTACGTCAAGCTCAGCGGTGAGGTCGGGATCATCGGCAACGGCGCCGGTCTGGTGATGTCGACCCTGGACGTCGTCGCCTACGCCGGGGAGAAGCACGGCGGCGTCAAGCCCGCCAACTTCCTGGACATCGGCGGCGGCGCGTCGGCCGAGGTGATGGCGGCCGGACTGGACGTGATCCTGGGCGACCCGGAAGTCAAGAGCGTGTTCGTCAACGTCTTCGGCGGCATCACCGCGTGCGACGCGGTCGCCACCGGGATCGTCAAGGCGCTGGAAATCCTCGGTGACGAGGCCAACAAGCCGCTGGTGGTGCGGTTGGACGGCAACAACGTGGAAGAAGGCCGCCGCATCCTGGCCGAAGCCAACCATCCGCTGGTCATCCAGGCCGAGACGATGGACGCCGGTGCCGATAAAGCCGCCCAGCTCGCGAACGCCTGACAAAGAGAGATAACCCAATGGCTATTTTCCTGACCTCCGAAAACAAGGTCATCGTCCAGGGCATCACCGGGGCCGAGGCCACCACGCACACCGCACGGATGCTCAAGGCCGGCACCCAGATCGTGGGCGGCGTCAACGCCCGCAAGGCCGGCACCACGGTGTCGCACAAGGACGCCGACGACAAGGACATCGAGCTGCCGGTGTTCGGCACCGTCGTCGAGGCGATCGAGAAGACCGGCGCGGACGTCTCGATCATCTTCGTGCCGCCGAAGTTCGCCAAGGACGCGATGATCGAGGCCATCGATGCCGAGATCCCGCTGCTGGTGGTCATCACCGAGGGAATCCCGGTGCAGGACAGCGCGTATGCGTGGGCCTACAACGTCGAAAAGGGCAAGAAGACCCGCATCATCGGACCGAACTGCCCCGGCATCATCAGCCCCGGACAGTCGCTGGTCGGCATCACCCCCGCCAACATCACCGGGCCGGGCCCGGTCGGGTTGGTGTCGAAGTCGGGCACCCTGACCTACCAGATGATGTATGAGCTGCGCGATTTCGGGTTCACCACCTCGATCGGCATCGGCGGCGACCCGGTGATCGGCACCACGCACATCGACGCCATCGAGGCGTTCGAGAAGGACCCCGACACCAAGTTGATCGTGATGATCGGCGAGATCGGTGGTGACGCCGAGGAGCGGGCGGCCGACTTCATCAAGGCCAACGTGACCAAGCCGGTCGTCGGCTATGTCGCGGGATTCACCGCGCCCGAGGGCAAGACCATGGGCCACGCAGGCGCGATCGTGTCCGGCTCATCGGGCACGGCGGCGGCCAAGAAGGAAGCGCTGGAGGCGGCCGGGGTGAAGGTCGGCAAGACGCCGTCGGAGACGGCGGCGCTGGCGCGAGAAATTCTGCAGTCGCTCTAACGCTTCCC
>NZ_JCALDY010000017.1:0-114538 GCF_059813095.1 Mycobacterium sp. NGS22 | reverse complement strand
TCCGCCAACGCCATCGCCGGCCTGTACTACGGGCACTTGAGCCCCACGCCCGCATACGAATACCTGACGCCGGCACAGCTCGCGTCGGCGATCGTCGCGCCGGTTTCCCCCGGGTCCACCGGCAGCACAACGTATTACCTGATTCCCAGCCAGGACCTACCGCTGCTGAGGCCGCTGAACTTGCCGCAGCCGCTGCTCAACCTGATCCAGCCGAATCTGCGGGTACTGGTAGATCTCGGCTACGGCGACATCGGCGGAATGCACTCCGAATACGCGGATCTCCCCACCCCGGCGAGCCTGTTTCCGCTAATCGATCCGTTCGCCGTCGGGACCTATCTGCTGCAGGGCACCGCGCAAGGCGTGCAGGCCAACCTGGTGTGGGCCGGGTTGCTTCCGCCCTCGGCCATGCCGAACGCCTACCCGTTCGTGCCGTCGCCGGATCCGGGACTCACGCTCAACTGGGGCCAACCCAGTGTCACCGGAATCTCGTTGCTGACCAATGGGATCGGCTCATTGCTGCGCGCTCTCCCCATCCCACCACTCGGGGGTGGATGAGCGCGGCAACGCCGACCGCGACCAGGGTGGCCACCGCCTGCACTGCCCGCGACAGGATCACCGCGCGGCGCAGGTCGGCCACGGTGGGTGGGCGGCCGTCGCCCAGCGTCGGCCGGATCTGCAGCTCGTGATGGTACTGGGTGGGTCCGCCCAGCCGCACCCCCAGCGCACCGGCGAACGCCGCCTCGACGACGCCGGCGTTCGGACTGGGATGGCTGGCGGCGTCGCGCCGCCAGGCGCGCAACGCACCGAGCGCAGATCCGCCTACCAAGGGCGCGCAGATCATCACCGATCCGGCCGTCACCCGGGCGCCCACGACGTTGACGATGTCGTCCAATCGGGCTGCGGCCCAACCGAATCGGATATACCGCGGTGAGCGGTAGCCGATCATCGCGTCCAGAGTGTTCGCCGCGCGATAACCCAGCACCGCCGGTGCGCCGCCGACCGCCGCCCACAGCAGCGGCGCAACCTGCGCGTCGGAAGTGTTCTCGGCCACCGATTCAAGCGCCGCCCGGGCCAGACCGTCCCGGTCCAGCACAGCCGGATCGCGACCGCACAACGAGGGAAGCAACGCGCGCGCGGACGCCACGTCACCGGACTCCAGCAGATCTGCCATCCGAGAACCGGTGTGCGCCAACGAAGATCCACCCAGGGAAACCCAGGTAGCCACCGCGGTCGCCGCGACCGGCCCGGTCCCGCGCTGCAGCACCACGCCCAGTAACACCGCCGCGCCCACCAGCACCCCGACATGCACTGCCCCGGCTGCCCGCGCGTCGCGGTAAGTGAGCCGTTCCAGGTTCGCAGCGGCCGTGCCGAACAGCGCCACCGGGTGTCCCCGTCGCGGGTCACCCACCGCCAGATCGGCCAGATAACCAGTCAACACGCCGACGCTTCGAGCCGAATTCGGTGACACGAACACCTCGGCAGCGTCTCACACGACCCGGCCGGCGCAGTTAAAGCGCAGCGATCAGATCAGCCATGCCTCAACAAGCGCCCGCTATGACTCGCTCTACCCTCCGCCGCGCCGAGATTCTCGGCGCACCAACCACCCGAACATGATGTACTCGACTCATGGGTAAGGATCCGCGATGAAGCGGCCCGTAACCAGGGTCGCCGACCTGTTGAACCCGGCGGCGACGTTGCTGCCCGCCGCGAACGTCATCATGCAGTTGTCGTTGCCGGGTGTCGGCTACGGCGTGCTGGAAAGCCCGGTGGACAGCGGCAATGTCTACAAGCACCCGTTCAAACGGGCGCGGACCACCGGCACCTACCTCGCCGTGGCGACCATCGGGACCGAATCCGACCGCAAGCTGATCCGCGACGCCGTGGACACCGCGCACCGGCAGGTTCGTTCGACGGCGTCCAGCCCGGTGTCCTACAACGCCTTCGACCCGAAGTTGCAGCTCTGGGTCGCCGCCTGTCTGTACCGCTATTTCGTCGAACAGCACGAGTACCTGCACGGCCCGCTTGACGACGCGAGCTCGGACGTGGTGTTCCAGGACGCCAAGCGGCTGGCCACCACACTGCAGGTGCCCGAGCGCATGTGGCCCGCCGACCGGGTCGCGTTCGACGAATACTGGAAGCGTTCCCTCGACGAACTGCGCATCGACCCGCCGGTGCGCGAGCACCTGCGCGGGGTGGCTTCGATGGCGTTCATGCCGTGGCCGGTGCGGATGCTGGCCGGACCGTTCAATTTGTTCGCGACGACGGGATTCCTGGCGCCGGAGTTCCGGGCGATGATGCGGCTGGACTGGTCGGAATCTCAGCAGCGCCGATTCGAATGGCTGCTGGCGGCGCTGCGGTTGGCCGACCGGCTGATCCCGCACCGCGTCTGGATCCTGGGATACGAGCTGTATCTGTGGGACATGAGATCTCGGGCGCGACGGGGTCGCAGGATCGTCTGATCCCGTCAGCGCACCGTCGCGAAGAACTTCCGGAGGTCTTCGACGAACAACGCCGGCTGTTCGAAGGCGGCGAAATGCCCGCCGCGCGGCATCGTCGTCCAGTGCGTCAAATTGAAGTTCGGCTCACACCACGAGCGCGGCGCGCGCAGCACTTCTTTCGGGAAAGCCGCTACGCCCGTGGGCAATTCGACCCGCGAATTGTCCCCCCACACTTTGTAGCTCTCCCAGTACAGCCGCGCCGAGGACGCGCCGCTGCCGGTCACCCAATACATCATCACGTTGTCCAGCAACTCATCCCGCGTCAACACGTTCTCGGGGTGTCCGTCGCAGTCCATCCACGCCCAGAACTTCTCGACAATCCAGGCGAGTTGGCCCACCGGCGAATCCACCAGCCCGTAGCCCAGCGTTTGCGGTCGGGTGGACTGCTGCTTGGAATAGCCGGTCCCCGATTTGCGGTGCTCGGCAAGCGCGGCCATCGCCGCCTGCTCCTCCGGTGTCGGGTTGGCCAGCGTCTCCTTCGTCGGCGTGCCAAGCGGCATGTTCAGATGGATCCCCGCGCAGTTCCCGCCGTTGCGGCCGATCTGGGTGGTGACCGCCGCACCCCAGTCGCCTCCTTGGGCGCCGTAACGGTCATAGCCCAGGCGACCCATCAGCTCCTCCCACACCTGCGCGATCTTCTGCACGCCCCAGCCCGTGCGGCCCGGCTTCCCGGAGAAGCCGTACCCGGGCAGCGACGGGCACACCACGTGGAAGGCGTCCTCGGCGCGGCCACCGTGTGAGGTGGGATCGGTCAGCGGCTCGATCACCTTGTGGAACTCCACGACCGAGCCCGGCCAGCCGTGGGTGATCACCAGCGGGAAAGCATCATCGTAAGGCGAGCGCTGATGGATGAAATGAATGTCCAGACCGTCGAACTGGTCGACGAACTGGTCGAACCGGTTCAGCGCCGCCTCCCGGACGCGCCAGTCGTAGTCAGCGGCCCAGTAGGCGGCCAGGTCGCGGGTGTAGCGCAACGGGACGCCCTGGCTCCAGTCGTCCACACATTCGGCGTCCGGCCATCTGGTGCGCGCCAGCCGCGACTGCAGATCCTCCAGGACGTCGTCGGGCACGTCGATGCGAAACGGCTTCACCTACTTCTGCGCGTCCTTGATCAGCGTGCTGATCTGCTCGAGCAGCTGACGCATGTCGGCGCGCATGGCGTCCACCGCCGCGTAGAGGTCCGCCTTTGTCGCCGGTTGCTGGTCGGCCGACAACGGCCGCACCGGCGGCCCCGAGGTCTGCCTGTTGCTCTGAGAGCCAGAGAGGTCGCTCACGCCCACGACCTTGCCACACCGCGTCAGACGCGTCCAAGACATCAAGCGGGGGCGAGCAGAAAATCGGCACACCGTTCACCAATCATGATCGACGGCGCGTTGGTGTTGGCCCGCGGAATCCGCGGCAGCGCCGACGCATCGGCGACCCGCAATCCCGCCACGCCCCGCACCCGCAACTGCTCGTCGAGCGCGCTGTCGGGCTCAGAACCCATCGCGACGCTGCAGGCCGGGTGCGCGGTGGTGATCACGGTCTGTCTGATGCACGCTTCGAGGTCCGCGGCCGGTCCGGGTAACACCTCCCGGTCGACGGCCGAGGCGAGCGGCTCGGTGGAGACGATCTCCCGCGACCGCTGCACCGCCCGGATCATCGCCTCCATGTCAGCGCGCTCGCGGAGCAGGTTGAGCCGGATCGCCGGCGGCCGGTCCGGATCGGCGGAGCGGATCAGCACGCTGCCGCGGCTCTGCGGGGTCCAGTAGGAGTGGATCACCGTCAACGACGGCGGGAAGGCGGCGGTCTTGATGTCGGCCAGCGCGTCGCCTGGGGTGATCACCAACTGAAAGTCGCAGGCCGGCAGATCGGGCGTGGACCGGATGTGGGCGACCGCCTCGCACCCGTTGCTCGACAGCTTGCCTGTCCGGTGTAACAGCCACTGCAGCAACCACTTTGGATTGGCCGCGTCGGCCAGCCCGACATATCCGGGGGCCAGCCGCCAAATGCCGAACATGTTGGGATGGTCGGACAGGCCCTGCCCGACGTTCGGGCTGTCCACCTGTGGTGTGATCCCGACGGCACGCAGATGATCGGCGGGTCCGATGCCCGAAAGTTGCAGCAATTGCGGAGTGCCGAATGCCCCCGCGCTCAGCACGACCTCTTGATCGGCGAAAACCTGCTGCACTCGCCGATTGCAACGGAACTCGACACCGACCGCGCGTCCGTTGCGGATGATCAACCGCCGGACGGTGGCCTTCTTCGCGACACTCAGATTCCGCTGCCCCCGCAGATATGCCCGTGCCGTCGTCCAGCGCTGCCCGTTGTAGATGGTGACCGGGCTGATGGTCGCCCCGTCGAGACCCGGTCCGCTCACGTCGTCCTCCGCGGCGACGCCCGCCGCCCGCGCCGCAGCGACAAACCGGCGGGACACTTCGTCGGGCTCGGTAACCCGGGTGACGCGCATCGGTCCCTGCTCGATGCGCGCGAAAACCGGCGCCACGTCGTCCCACGTCCAGCCAGGAAGTTGCCACCCGTCGTAGTCGAGGTCGCTGCCCTTGACCCACAACATCGCGTTCATCGCGCTGGTGCCACCGAGCACTCGGCCGCGGGGTTGCTGGATGCGCCGGTCCGCGCACGCCGGCTCCGGCTCGGTTTCGTACGCCCAGTCCAGTGCGGTGCCCATCTGCCGCGGAAACGCCAGGGGCGCACGCACTGTCAGCTTCCGGTCCGAGCCGCCGGCCTCGATGAGCAGCACGGTCGCCGAGGATTCATCGGCGAGGCGTCCGGCGACCGCGCACCCGGCCGAGCCGGCTCCGACCACGATGAAGTCATACGCGGGCATGCAGGAACGCCCGATTGCCGTACCGATCCAGCGAAACGAACTCTTCGGGTGGCGGGGTCAGTGGTTCCTGCTGAGTCATGCCCTGATCTCAGCAACGCGCCGGCGAACAGGCAACCCCCCTGTCAGCCGCCCAAGTTGCGCACCGCCGTGTCGAGTTCCTCAGCCCGCTCGGCGAGTTCGCGGTCCGACAACTCCGCGTCGCCCACGCCCTGCAGCACCTCGGCGCGCGTCGCGACCTGCAACGCGCCGCGGTAATCCGGCGATTCCAGTTCGGCCGGTGTCTTCACTTCGACCCGACCTTCGATGAGAACCAGTGCAGCGTCTGCGTCTTCGGCGTCGAGCAGGCGCCGGACGTCGTCAGCCTCGATTGTCATGCCACCAGCTATGCCCGCTGCGTAGCGCTCTAACCCCCTACGGCCGCATCGCCACCCGGATGCAGTTGTCCTCTTTGTTCTTGAACAGGTCGTAGGCGCGCACCCCTTCTTCGAGGGGCAGGTCATGGGTGATCAGCTTGGCGGGATCCAGATCACCCTGTTCGACGTAGTCGAACAGCCGGGCGATGTAGCGCTGGCCGTGTTGCTGCGAGGTCTTCAGGGTCAGGCCCTTGTTGGTCAGCACACCCATCGGGAACTTGTCGGTCACTCCGTACACCCCGAGCACCGAGACCACCCCGCCCTTGCGGCAGGCCAGGATCGCCTGCCGCAAGGCGGTGGCGCGGTCGGTCTCCAGCCGCAGCAGTTGCTTGGCCTTGTCGTAGAGCTGCTGGACCCCGGTGCCGTGTCCTTCCATGCCGACCGCGTCGATGCACGCATCCGGGCCCCGCCCACCGGTCATCTCCCGCAGCGTCTCGTGCACGCTGTCCACGGCGGTGTAGTCGATGGTCTCCAGTTCGAATCCGTTGCGCGCCAATTGGAGTCGTTCCGGGATCCGGTCGATCACGATCGCCCGGTCGGCGCCGAGCAGCAGCGCACTGCGGGCAGCCATCAGACCCACTCCCCCGGCGCCGAAGACCGCGACGGTGTCACCGCCGGAGATGTCGCAGAAGTCCGCGCCCATGAAACCGGTAGGGACGGCGTCGGACAGGAACAGCGCCTGCTCGTCGGTGATGTCCCCGGGGATGGCAAAGCAGTTCGCGTCGCCGAACGGCACCCGCACGTACTGGGCGTGCGAACCGGCGTAGCCGCCGAACGGGTGTGTGTAGCCATAGATTCCGCCCGACGGGTAGCCGAGCAGCGGCTGTTGCAGTTCGGCGTTCGGGTTGGTGGTGTCGCAGCAGGCATACAGCTCGTGCTCGCAGTACCAGCACCTGTCGCAGGCGATGAACGACGGCACCACCACCCGCTCACCCACTTTGGTGTCGCGCACCTCCGAGCCCGTCTCGACCACCACTCCCATGAATTCGTGGCCGAAGACGTCGCCCTCGCGCATGCCGGGCAGGTAGCCGTCGATGAAATGCAGGTCCGAGCCGCATGTGGTCGTCAGCCGGACCTGGACGATCACGTCGTGTGGGTTGAGGATCTTGGGATCGTCGACCGTCTCTACCGACAGGTCGTTGACGCCGTTCCAGCACAGTGCGCGCACGATGAACCTTTCCTTACCGCGCGGAGTTTCGCGCGCTCGGGTTGGACTGGAGGGTCGGCACCTCGCCGGTCTGCAGCAGGGCGCGCACCCGGTAGAGGACCTTGTATGCCGCCGCCCCGGACAGCAGGCCCGGCGCCGGCGTCTTGACTCGCAGCGTGACCTCGGTGCCCAGATCCCGTGGCGCGGCTTGCCAGCTCACCACGAGTTCGTTGTCGTCGGCGGTACCGACGTAGCGGATCCGGCCGGGCTCGACGACCAGCCGGGATTCCCAGCTGACGTCCGGCTGGTCCTGCAGACGCCAGCGGTAGCGATCTTCTCCCCCGGGTTCGACGTCCGCGATGTCACCGAGCACGACGGACAGCTGGCCGGTGTCACGCCAGAAGTGTTCGACACGTTCGACGGGTGCCGCGATGGTCACCGTCTGCGCCGTCGCTTTGGGTTGCTGCATGTCGACAACCTTGCTGACTGCGCTCAGCACTTGGTTTTTTGCACTGTCCAGATAACTCACGGGGCGCTCCTTCGTCGGGCCTGCGATACCCGCCTTTGCGGCCGGCAAACGCCGACGAGATGAGTCATTCGTGAAATGAGGCGCGCTGCGCTTGCCGCTGCACCAGCGCTGATCCCGCGCTGCGGGACCGGTTGCGGGAACTTATCGTTGGGTGATGCGGATTCTGGCGCCGACAGCGATGTCCCTACTGCTGTTCGGCCTCATCGGCTGTCCGGTTGCCGAAGCGGATGCGACGTTCGGGCCGGGCACGTACGCGGTGCCCGGGCAGGTTCCGCACGGCGTCTACACCGCCCGCGTCGAGGTGCGCGATCCCGCGGTGCAGCAGTGCACGTTCAGCACGTGGACCGGCGACTGGACGTTTCTCACCGGAGACAGCGTGGGGACGGGGCAAACGCTGACCGCGGACCTCTCGGCGCCTGCGGTCGGGCACTTCATCACGCATGGCTGCACCCCTTGGACCAACGGGCGCTAAGCGGCGGCCCGAGCCCAACCCCGGTCGGGTCCCGGGTTATTCCTCGTCCGCGGCCTGGCGGTCCTCGGCCGCAGCTGCACGGTCGGCCGCGGCCGCCTGGCGGTGCCGCTCGGCGGCCGCGTGATGCTTGTCGGGATCTCCCACACCGGCGTACGCGGCGTCCTCGTGGACCTGCGCGACTCGTTCGTGCACCTGCGCCGACTCGTCGTGTCGTTCGGCCGTTTTGCGGTGCGCGAGGGCGGCCCGCTCATGGGCTTCGTCGGCCCGCTGCGCGGCCTGCTCGACGTCACGCTCGGTGACAGGTTGGTTGTGCTCCAACTGAAAATGCCGCTGGCGTAGCTCTTGGGCCCGGTCTGCCGCGTCTGCCATCTGGTCAATGTACGACCGGGAGGGTCGATATGGAGAGTTGCACGTTTGGTTCAGCGGGAGCTTTGAACGACGTACAGCACCGCTGCACCGACAGCCAACGTTCCCAACAGACGTCGGAGTGCACCTTCGGATACCCACGGTTGCAACCGGGCACCGGCGTACCCGCCCAGCAGTCCACCCAAGCCTGCGGCGATGCCGAGGGTCCAGTCGGGAGCGATGTCGTGTCCCGGGGCGATCACGGACAACACGGCGTAGGTGGCGGCACCCGCTATCGACGTGACGAACGTCGAAACCAGTGCGGCCGGGGCAACTTCGGCAAGGGGCGCGCCGCGGCCCACCAGGATGGGGCTGAGCAACGAGCCTCCGCCGATACCGTAGATGCCGCCGACGACGCCCACACCGAGTGCGAGCGTGACGACGAAATTGTTCGACGGCCCCGGGCGCGCGCGCACGGGTAGAGACGAAGCGCGCTGCAGCCACAGCCACACCCCTAACGGGAAGAGCAGCGCGGCGGCGAACAGTCTGAACGTCTGCTGGTCCGGAACCAACAACACCCGCAACACGGCGCCGACGACGACACCAGGCAGGGTACCGAGCAGCATCAAACGGGTCAGCGAACTACCCAGCGGCGCCACCCGCGCATACCGGGCCAGCGCTCCCGGGATGGAGATGACGTTGAACAGAAGGTTCGTCGGGGTCACGGCGGGATTGGGCACACCGAGCAGGCTCATCTGCAATGGCAGTAGAAACACTGCGCCTGACACTCCGACGGGTGTGGTCAAGACTGCGACGACGACGCCCGCGCCGAACCCGACGAGCGCCTCATCCACCGGCCAACTATGACAAGCGTCCGTCCGAAATGCGCACGCGGTGGGCCGATGATGTGTTGACGTCGTGCTGGGCAGATCCGACGAGGTGCCCGACGTTCGCGACGTTGCACCCCCGCACGAGGATGGGACCATGCATCCCAAGTTGACGGCGCGGGTGGAACAAGCTCGGCAGATCCCGGTCCTGCTGTGGCAATTTGCCGAGCCTCGACTGTGCATCTCTTCCGGACCGCTCGGCGGCGGTATCGACGTCCGGGACTGGGTGGTGAACGCAACCGTCCCGCTGGATTACGACCGGACCGATCCGGACCGTCACCTCACCGAGATCGGTACGGCGCTGGGCCTCGTCGGGACGGGCTGCGGGTTGCTCACCGCCGTCGACGTGACCCGCCACCACCTCGCCGCGGACGGCGGAGTGCATGCCTCCGCAACGGTCGGGCTCTCCAACCCGGCCTGGGCGGCCGCGCCCGACGGGGACTTCCGCCGCGAATTACCGTCCGGCGTGCAAACGACGCTGTTCCCCGACTACCAGTCCGTCGAGTACCGACCATTCACCAACGGCTACCAGGTGGGCACGATCAACATCGTGGTCGCGGTGCCGGCACGGCTGTCGACGGCCGCCCTGGTCAACGCGGTGGCCACCGCCACCGAAGCGAAGGTGCAGGCCTTGCAGGAGACCGGGGTACGGGCCACCGGCACCGCCTCGGACGCGATCGTCGTGCATTGCCCGACGGACGGGGCTGCGGAGGCATACGGCGGACCGCGCTCGACATTCGGCGCCCGGATCGCACGAGCGGTGCACGCTGCGGTACGTGCCGGCGCCCGGTCCTGGATCTCAGAACCGCCCGGGCGGCACCGTGATCCGTGGACTTTGATGCCGTAGCGCTGGCGTCAAGGAACGTGCCGACTCGCGTTCATGTCGTGGCGTCGGCTGTCTGTCGCTCATTGCGGAGTGAATCCGTATGTCGCATCGAACCATTCGATGAAGCCGAGAGTATTCCCCCATTGCTGGGCGATTCGTTGATGGAGTGCCTTCGCATCGTGACCAGGGACGAATTTGTTGGGTTTGCTGACGGGCCGCCCACATCCGCAGGGGCAAGTTGGCAGCACTGGTTCGCCCGCTTCGTCGCGCAGACTCTGTCGGCGGTCGGCTTTCAAGTCGGCCGGAAGAGCCGGCGTGACGATGTAGCCATTGTCGGGGAAATTGCCGAAGGTGGCGACTTGGTCGGGTCGGCACGTGCAGAGCATCGCCACGTAAGCGCAGATGACCGAGTCAAGCTGGTCTTCCGCACGATCCAATTGGATTGGCCGAGTGGCCATCTCGACCGAACGACGCAAAGTCATCCAACTGCTGTGGCCGGTTACCTGCATCGGCAGCGGCGCGCTAGCCAGACTCTCGATGTGATCGATCAGTCTGAGCATTTCGCTTCGCCGATCAATGGTTCGCTCCGCGGCATTCGCACCGCGACCGCGCTTGAATTTCAATGTGCATCCCAGCCTGAACAGCACCACGATCGCGGGGTGTGGGTAGACCTCGATTGCGCGTCGCGGCGCGCTCGACATCGGATCGATGTCGAGCTTCAGCTTTTGAGTCAGCACGGCGCCGCGAGGCGGATCGAACATGCCGGCCGGGTGCGACTTATATGCCGGGCGTGGGCCGGCCTGGAATGGCCGAAACTGCTTGTCTAATTCCGCCTCCGCCAGTCGACGGCCGAATTCGTTAGTGACCAGCAAGGGCGCATCGATGGCCACCAAGCAGTCGCCGACAACGTAAGGCGCTACGGCAGAAAGGATTTCGTCGTCCGTAACCACCGAGGTGAGCAATTGCAGCTGGCCAGCGTCGTCAACAACCGCAATGCCGGTGCGGCTGACAGCACCCCAGGCGAGGTCCAAACCTACGAAATACACAGCGACACTATGCCCCAGCACGATATCGCCCGCACATGTTTGTGCATCAGGTGCCGATGAGCATTACACGGGTGGTCACCCGCGTCGGGGCCGAAATCGTCGGGTGTTCGATGGCGCAAGCTTTGAGGGAAGCTTGACAAAATACGATGGCCATTCACCACGCCAGCAGTTTCACCGAACCGCTTTCAGCATCCGTCACGGGCATTCGCCAACATGGATGCAGAAGCACTGTGGGCACATGACGCTGCGAATTTCTGCGCGCTCAACCTGGGCGCGACGCCCGTCGTCAGCCTCAATAGGCCAACTTGGCGGTGCCTGGCGTTCGTACCAAGCTAGGTCGGGGAAAGTGTCGTATCCAGGCAGGTGGCTGCCGGTGCGACACCGAGCAACCTCAACCCCTTTCGTTTCGACCAGACGCTTGACTTCGGCAGCATCTTCAGGGTCGACGTCGGGCTCACCAACGGCCTCCTGCAGCAGCGCGTAGTGCGCCCAGATCGCGCGGCGCGCAGCTCCACGCAAGACGCCTCGATCCTCCCTGACTACCTCATCTGGGTACAGCGCCAACACCTTCCGTAGCTCCCACCCTTTAACAAAGAGAAGCTGCACAGCCTTGGCGCGCGTCCGCGAGTCAGGCCAGAGCGCCAAACGGCGTTCGACGACTTTATTCATGTGAATTCCTCCCTGCACGTAGCTGATTCGCGCTGTCATGCACAATCTGCGACTCGAACCAGCACGGCGATAAACATTGGCGGGCCGGGACATCGCCGCGTTCGTCACCAACATTCCCCGGCGTGGATTTCGAAGCAGTCCGGACACCGCTGCTCTGGCTTCTTTGGCCTTGCGGCGTCATTGGCACCCAAACGAACGTCACCCAATGGGGTCAGTTTGATGGACGGGTCGCGCTGCTGAAGCTGCCTCAAACGGGTCAGGATGTGCTGATGCAACCCCGGCGAGTGTGAGTAATTGAGCAGTTCCCGATAAATGCCGGCCTGGCTTTCGGCGTCGGACGGCGCCGGGACAAAGGCGTCGTCCAACGTGAGGCGCACTAACTTGCGCACGTACCCGATGCTGTCGGGATTGCACGGTTCTGCGGCAGCGGAAGCTTCACGTGACATCTCGACGTCGGAGAGCCCTCGGTTCATTCCATCAAGGACTTTCGCGTATCGCGTGCGCTGGTGAGTGAGCAGAATCCGCTCGATCTCTTCGCGATACGGATTAGACGTCGCCATATGAACTCCTGACTTTCGACCGGTCACGCTGACTCGCTCGCCTTGCGACCCCTCTTGTTTGTTATCGACGGGCGCCCTCTTCCTCACCTTCCTTGACTCCGCCCCAGAAGTCGTCGGCATCGGCGAGCCGGGTACTGCGGGACTTGCCGCGCCATTCCCGCACCGACCGGTTCAACCCACGATGGGTGGTCAGCACGCCCGTCGGTGAGGCGGTGTAGTTGGACGTGTTGCCCGCACCCACGCCGATCGCCGAGCCGGTGGCGTAACTGTCCTGGTTGGCACCCAGGAAGACGAAGGTCCATCCGGCCTTCCGCAGCCCCGCGATGCGTTTGTTGATCGCCCGGGCGGTCCAGCGCCGGCTGGCGTTCTCAAGGCCGTCGGTGAAGATCACCACCAATTGATCGGCCGGATCGGCGCCTGCACGCTTCAGGTGCGCCTCGGCACGGTCCAGCAACAGCGCGATCGCATCGTGTAGCGGCGTCATCCCGCGGGGACTGAACCGTCCGGTGATTGACTGGACCCGGTCGAGCGGTTCGGCGTCGACAAGAACGTCGTGAATGTCCTCGCCGTCGAACTGGACCAGCGTCATCGTCGCTTCGCCCTTCTCTTTGCGCTGCTCGGCGATGAACTCGTCGTAGCCCTGCACGACGTATTCGGCGATCGTGTTCATCGATCCGGACCGGTCCAGCAGGAACCAGATGTCCGCGCGTGAGGCTTCTTCCGCCGACTGCTGCGCAAGCAGGGCCTCCAATTTCGCGATCCGCGCAAGCAGTTCGTTTACGTCTGTGTCTGCGTGATTTGTCATGACGCTCCCCTCGTCCGTCCGGTATTTGTCCGCATGACTATAACAGCTAATTGTCATTCTGACAAATATCTGCCTACGATGCCCACATGGACAGACCAGAGCACCGCGCACCGGAGGGCTACGACGCCTCGGCCTACCCGTCCTTCGCGGTGACTGTCGACATCGTGATCCTGACCATGCGGGAAGGCCGTCTGCACGTGCTGTTGGTGCAGCGTGGCGGCGAGCCGTATGCCGGCATGTGGGCGCTGCCCGGCGGGTTCAAACGGCCCGACGAGACTCTCGACGACGCGGCGTGGCGGGAATTGCGTGAAGAGACCGGTGTGATCGCACCCAAACACCTGGCGCAGTTCGGCGCCTACGGCGATCCCGGGCGCGACCCGCGCACCAATGTGGTCACCGTGGCGTACCTCGCGGTGACGCCGGACCCGGGCGAGTTGCGCGCCGGCACCGATGCGGCCGCGGCCCGCTTATGGCCGGTCACCGACGCGGTGCGCAATCTCCCGCTGGCCTTCGACCATCACCGGATCCTGTCCGACGCGGTAGACCGGGCGGCTGAACAGCTCGAGCAGACCAACTTGGCGACGGCGTTCGTCGGCGAGACGTTCGCGCTGTCGGAACTGCAGAACGTGTACGAGGAGCTGTGGCAAACCGAGATCGATCCGGCCAATTTCCGTCGCAGCCTTACCACTTCGTCGCCGACGGTCGCGAACCCGGACAACTACGTCGAGCCGACCGGTGAGCGGGCCAAAGCGAGCCCGCGCGGCGGCCGACCACCGGAATTGTTCCGCGCCGGTGGCGCCTGGCACAGTCAGCCGCCGGTGCGGCGCCCGCGCCGACCGAGAGAACTCCCTGACGCTTGAGAGTCGGCCCCGCCGAAAAGCTTTGTGTCTGAGTCGCTATCGGAGGCAGATTTGCGAGACATCCTCCGGCTGAGCGCAATTAAGCGCGGGAAGCCGTCCTATCCGCTTGCCTGGGACAAGCGAAGCCGCGAGCAAGCGCGTCGGAGCCAACCTGATCGAAGGTCTCGTGCAGACCGACTTTTCGAGCGACTCGGAAAGTGGGCGCGGACGGTATCGAACCGCCGACCGCTGGTGTGTAAAACCAGAGCTCTACCACTGAGCTACGCGCCCTATGCCCCGGCGCAGGTTACACGCCCACACCCGCGGCACTCAAAACGACAACGCCGCCAGCGCATCCGTCCACAGTCGCCGATCGCGTGCCTCTCCGGGCTGCTTCATCTCG
The DNA here is from genome assembly GCF_059813095.1 of Mycobacterium sp. NGS22. NCBI lineage: Bacteria > Bacillati > Actinomycetota > Actinomycetes > Mycobacteriales > Mycobacteriaceae > Mycobacterium > Mycobacterium sp. NGS22. The sequence continues at coordinate 100,272 of NZ_JCALDY010000017.1, read as the reverse complement.
GCGAACCGGATGATCCCCGAGCGGTCGACCACGAAGGTGCCGCGGTTGGAGATGCCGGCCTGTTCGTTGAACACCCCGTAGGCCTGGCTGACCTCGCCATGTGGCCAGAAGTCCGACAACACCGGAAACGTGAATCCGCTCTGCACCGCCCAGATCTTGTGGGTCGGCGGCGGCCCCACCGAGATGGCCAGCACCGCGGTGTCGTCGTTCTCGAATTCGGGCAGGTTGTCGCGCACCGCGTCCAACTCGCCCTGGCAGATTCCGGTGAAGGCCAGCGGGAAGAAGACCAAGAGCACGTTCTTGCTGTCGCGGAAGCTGCTTAGCGCGACGGGCTGGTTGTTCTGGTCGCGCAGGGTGAAGTCGGGGGCGGTGGCTCCGACGTCGAGCATCAACGCTTCCCGGTCCGCGACTTCGGCTGAACCAGACGAGACGCACTCCAATTACCCAAATTGACCGACGACGTCGGCATCAGGCCCGCGGTCGGCGCCGCCTCGGCGATGTCGGCGGGCAGCACGTGCCCGGGACGGCCGGTCTTAGGGGTGAGCACCCAGATCACGCCGTCTTCGGCGAGCGGGCTGATCGCGTCCATCAGGATGTCCACCAGGTCGCTGTCACCGTTGCGGTACCACAGCAGCACGACGTCGACGACCTCGTCGGTGTCCTCGTCGAGCAACTCGCTGCCGCAGGCATCCTCGACGTCGGCGCGGATGTCGTCGTCGGTGTCCTCGTCCCAGCCCCACTCCTGGACGACCTGGTCCGGTTGGATGCCCAGTTTGCGAGCGTAGCTCGGGGCGTGATCCGCCGCGACCACCGTGAAACCTCCCTCAACCAACCGCACGACAAAGCCGGATGGTGGCGACCCGCTGCGCCGGCTTCGCCGCGCTTGCGATCGCCACCGCGATGGACGTTATCGTCGCACAGGCACCACCGGAGTTCATACGACTAACCCGTGCACATTTTCAGTGCCTTGGTCTTGGTGTCATTGAGCCGATCCACCCGCCGGTTGAACTCGCCGGTCGAGGCGTGCGTGCCGATCGCGTTGGCCACCTGGCGAGCGGCGTCGTTGTAAGCGTTGAACGCGTCGCGCATCTGGCCGGGCAGGGCGTCGCTGTAGCTGTTCTCCACCGCGGTGGCGCTGGCGTTGAGTGCGTCGATGGCCGGGCCTTCGGTCGGGCCGGTGTTTTTTCCCGCGTTGAACGCGGCCACGAAGGCGTTGACCTTGTCGATCGCCTCTTTGCTGGTGGTCGCGAGCGCGTCGCACGACGTGCGCATCGCCCGCGTGGTCACCGACTGCAGCCGTTGGGATTCCCTGGCGCTGGAGGACACCGCGGACTCCGAGAGCGATGCCGACACCGACGACCGGTAGGCAGGAGCGAGGTTGGTGTCGGCCGCGCCGTTGCCGTCGGTGACCTTGGTACAGCCGACGATCCCTATCGTCACCAGCGCAATACAGCCCAGAGCCAGGGCGCCTCGCCTGGGGAACTCCCCCACGTGCCTGCGAGGGACGGCACGCCATCCGATGAGCACGGCATGTGACGTTACCGCGTGGCTATCCCAATTGCCCCATGAGCATCGACTTAGGAGTGGCGGGCGGTGGGTACCCGCCAGGGACGCAAGTGCGGCACGATAGGGGGAGATCGATCAAGTAGCTACGCCGCCAACTACAGGAGTAGTGCGTTGACAACCGAGTTCGCCCGCAACGATCTGGCCAAAACATCAAGCAGCACAAGCGAACCCGATCGCGTTCGGGTCATCCGCGAGGGTGTGGCGTCCTACCTGCCCGACATCGACCCCGAGGAGACCTCGGAGTGGCTGGAGTCATTTGACGCGTTACTGGAACGTTCCGGTCCGGCCCGCGCGCGTTATCTGATGCTGCGAATGCTGGAGCGGGCCGGCGAGCAGCGGGTCTCCATCCCGGCGCTCACCTCGACCGACTACGTCAACACCATCCCGACCGAGCTGGAACCCTGGTTTCCCGGCGACGAGGACGTCGAACGCCGGTATCGGACCTGGATCAGGTGGAACGCCGCGATCATGGTGCACCGCGCGCAACGGCCCGGCGTCGGTGTAGGCGGCCACATCTCGACCTATGCGTCTTCGGCCGCGCTCTACGAGGTCGGGTTCAACCACTTCTTCCGCGGCAAGTCGCACCCCGGCGGCGGCGATCACGTCTACATCCAGGGCCACGCCTCCCCCGGCATCTACGCCCGCGCGTACCTCGAAGGCCGGCTCAGCGAAGACCGCCTGGACGGCTTCCGCCAGGAACACAGCCATGCCGGCGGTGGGTTGCCGTCCTATCCGCACCCGCGATTGATGCCTGATTTCTGGGAGTTTCCCACCGTGTCGATGGGCCTGGGCCCGCTCAACGCCATCTACCAGGCACGGTTCAACCATTACCTGCACGACCGTGGCATCAAAGACACCTCCAATCAGCATGTGTGGTGCTTTCTGGGCGACGGCGAGATGGACGAGCCGGAAAGCCGCGGGCTGGCCCACGTCGGCGCGCTCGAGGGCCTGGACAACCTGACCTTCGTGATCAACTGCAACCTGCAGCGCCTGGACGGCCCCGTGCGCGGCAACGGCAAGATCATCCAGGAGCTGGAGTCGTTCTTCCGCGGTGCCGGCTGGAACGTGATCAAGGTGGTGTGGGGTCGCGAGTGGGACGCACTGCTGCACGCCGACCGGGACGGCGCGCTGGTGAACCTGATGAACAGCACCCCGGACGGCGACTACCAGACCTACAAGGCCAACGACGGCGCCTACGTGCGCGACCACTTCTTCGGCCGCGACCCGCGCACCAAGGCGTTGGTCGAGAACATGAGTGACTCCGAAATCTGGAATCTCAAGCGCGGTGGGCACGACTACCGCAAGGTCTACGCCGCCTATCACGCCGCGATGGCGCACAAGGGACAGCCCACGGTCATCCTGGCCAAGACCATCAAGGGCTATTCACTGGGCGCGCACTTCCAGGGTCGCAACGCCACCCATCAGATGAAAAAGCTTGCGCTGGAAGACCTCAAGCGTTTCCGCGACTCGATGCGGATCCCGATCAGCGACGACAAGCTGGAAGAAGACCCGTACCTGCCGCCGTACTACCACCCCGGCCCGGACGCCCCCGAAATCCGTTACCTGCTGGACCGTCGCCGCACCCTGGGCGGATTCGTCCCGGAGCGCCGCACCAAGGCCAAAGCGCTGACGCTGCCCGGCCGCGACACCTACAAAGCGCTCAAGAAGGGTTCCGGCAAACAAGAGGTCGCCACCACCATGGCGCTGGTCCGAACCTTCAAAGAGTTGTTGCGCGACAAAGAGATCGGCAAACGGATCGTGCCGATCATTCCCGACGAGGCCCGCACGTTCGGGATGGACTCGTGGTTCCCGTCGCTCAAGATCTACAACCGCAACGGCCAGCTCTACACCGCTGTGGACGCCGAGCTGATGCTGGCCTATAAGGAAAGCGAAGTCGGCCAGATCCTGCACGAAGGCATCAACGAAGCCGGATCAGTGGGGTCCTTCACCGCGGCCGGCACTTCGTATTCCACCCACAACGAGCCGATGATCCCGGTCTACATCTTCTATTCGATGTTCGGGTTCCAGCGCACCGGCGACGGCCTGTGGGCCGCGGCCGACCAGATGACCCGCGGGTTCGCGCTGGGCGCCACCGCCGGGCGCACCACGCTCGTCGGTGAGGGGCTGCAGCACGCCGACGGGCATTCGTTGCTGCTGGCCGCCACCAACCCGGCGGTGGTGTCCTACGACCCGGCGTTCGCCTACGAGATCGCCTACATCGTGGAGAGCGGCCTGGCGCGGATGTTCGGCGAGAACCCGGAGAACGTCTACTTCTACATCACTCTCTACAACGAGCCCTACGCGCAGCCACCCGAACCGGAAGACTTCGATCCCGACGGCCTGCTGCGCGGCATCTACCGTTACCGCGCCGCCAAAGAGGAGCGCGGCCATTCCGCGCACATCCTGGTGTCCGGAGTGTCGATGCCGGCCGCGCTCAAGGCGGCCGGGATGCTCGAAGAGTGGGGCGTGGCCGCCGACGTGTGGTCGGTGACCAGCTGGGGCGAGTTGAACCGCGACGGTGTGGCCGTGGAGAAGGAACGGCTGCGCAACCCGGACCAGGCGCCGCGCGAGGCCTATGTCACCAAGGTGCTCGCCGACTGCCGCGGCCCGGTGGTCGCGGTCTCGGACTGGATGCGCGCGGTGCCCGAACAGATCCGGCCGTGGGTGCCCGGCACCTACGTCACCCTCGGCACCGACGGGTTCGGGTTTTCCGACACCCGGCCCGCCGCGCGGCGTTACTTCAACACCGACGCCGAATCCCAGGTGGTGGCGGTGCTCGAGGCGCTGGCCCGCGACGGTGAGATCGACCAGTCGGTGGCCGTCAAGGCCGCCCAGCAGTACAAGATCGACGACGTGCTGGCCGCGCCCGAGCAGACCTCAGACCCAGGCGTGGCCTAGCTGCTCCCTCCACGCCGCCGAGCGCGCGGCCAGCCGCACGCCGGGAGTCGAGGCCCCGCACGCCGCCGAGCGTCACGCTGGAGTGGCACTCGTCGGCGAACGTCACGCCAGCGTGACGCACCCCAGCGGAGACTTTGGCGGAACCTTCCAGAAAACGGGCGTAGCTTTTAGGTGTGAACGACAACCAGTTTGCGCAGCGTGAACGCCTCCGGTCGCCGCTGGAGATGCTGGACACCGTGCCCGACTCCCTGTTGCGGCGGTTGAAGCAGTACTCCGGCCGGCTGTCCACCGAGGCCGTCTCCGCCATGCAGGAACGGTTGCCGTTCTTCGCCGACCTGGAAGCCTCGCAGCGCGCCAGCGTGGCACTGGTGGTGCAGACGGCGGTGGTCAACTTCGTGGAGTGGATGCAGGACCCGCACAGCAACGTCAGCTACACCGCCCAGGCCTTCGAGCTCGTCCCCCAGGACCTGACCCGGCGCATCGCGCTGCGCCACACCGTGGACATGGTCCGGGTGACCATGGAGTTCTTCGAAGAGGTGGTGCCATTGCTGGCCCGCTCAGAAGAGCAGTTGACCGCCCTGACAGTGGGGATCCTCAAGTACAGCCGGGATCTGGCGTTCACCGCCGCCACCGCCTACGCCGACGCCGCCGAGGCCCGTGGCGCGTGGGACAGCCGGATGGAGGCCAGCGTCGTCGACGCCGTCGTCCGCGGCGACACCGGCGCCGAACTGCTGTCCCGGGCGGCCGCGCTGAACTGGGACACCACCGCGCCGGCCACCGTTGTGGTGGGCACCCCGGCACCCGGGCGGGATAGCGCCGACAGCGGCCGCGCCAGCCAGGACGTCCGCGACATCGCGGCCCGGCACGGTCGCGCAGCCCTCACCGACGTGCACGGCACCTGGCTGGTTGCCATCGTCTCCGGCCACCTGTCACCGACCGACAAGTTCTTGAAGGAACTGCTGACGGCCTTCTCCGACGACCCGGTGGTGATCGGCCCTACCGCGCCGATGCTCACGGCCGCGTACCACAGCGCCAGCGAAGCGATCTCCGGGATGAACGCCGTCGCCGGGTGGCGCGGGGCGCCGCGCCCCGTCCTAGCCCGCGAATTGCTGCCGGAGCGGGCCTTGATGGGGGACGCCTCGGCGATCGTGGCGCTGCATACCGACGTCATGCGCCCCCTGGCCGACGCCGGCCCGACCCTGGTCGAAACCTTGGACGCTTTCTTAGATTCTGGCGGCGCGATTGAGGCCTGTGCCAGGAAGTTGTTCGTTCATCCAAACACCGTCCGCTACCGGCTCAAGCGGATCACCGACTTCACCGGGCGCGATCCCACTCAGCCGCGTGACGCGTATGTGCTGCGCGTGGCGGCGACGGTCGGTCAGCTCAACTACCCAACGCATCCCGCGAACGCCGCCAACATTGCTGTCCCGCAGCTTCCGTCCCCGGTCAGAGGGGGTATCGGAGCCCCCTCGGGCAGATAGTGACTCAGATGACAGATCGCGACCCGGTATCAAACATGTAGCTTACGAGGCTATTTTGTAGAAGGTATACAAAAACCTAAGACGAGGTTCATAATCTGTTACACCCCGCAAAACCGTCTTCACAGTGTTCTCTTAGACACGTGATCGCATTGCTTGCGCCCGGACAGGGCTCCCAGAGTGAAGGAATGCTGTCGCCGTGGCTGGAACTGCCGGGTGCAGCAGACCAGATCGCCGCATGGTCACAGGCCAGCGGCCTGGACTTGGCCCGACTGGGCACCACCGCGTCGACGGAAGAGATCACTGACACCGCGATCGCCCAGCCGCTGATCGTGGCCACCACCCTGCTCGCCCACCAGGAGCTGACCAGGCGCGGCCTGCTGGCGGACCGGGACACGATCGTGGCCGGTCACTCCGTCGGCGAGATCGCCGCCTACGCGATCGCCGGGGTGCTCGCCGCCGACGACGCCGTCATGCTGGCCGCCACCCGCGGCGCCGAGATGGCCAAGGCCTGTGCCGCCGAGCCCACCGGCATGTCCGCGGTCCTGGGCGGCGACGAAACCGAGGTCCTGACCCGTCTCGAGCAGCTCGACCTGGTCCCGGCCAACCGCAACGCCGCCGGCCAGATCGTCGCGGCCGGCCGGCTGACCGCCCTGGAGAAGCTCGCCGAGGACCCGCCGGCCAAGGCCCGGGTGCGCGCGCTGGGTGTCGCCGGGGCGTTCCACACCGAGTTCATGGCACCCGCGCTGGACGGTTACGCCGCGGCCGCGGCCGGCATCACCACCGCCGAGCCCACCACCACACTGCTGTCCAACTACGACGGGAAGCCGGTCGCCGATGCGGCCGCGGCGATGACCACCCTGGTTTCTCAGCTGACCCGGCCGGTGCGCTGGGATCTGTGCACAGCGTTCATCCGCGAGCACACAGTCACGGCGATCGTGGAGTTCCCGCCCGCGGGCACTCTGAGCGGTATCGCCAAACGCGAACTTCGGGGGGTTCCGGCGCGCGCCGTCAAGTCACCCGCAGATCTGGACGAGTTGGCGAATCTGTAACAGCCGCTGATCCAGAACCCACAAAAGTACGTCAAATCGGTTTACACACAACACATCACGAAGGGAACTACTGTGGCCGTCAGTCAGGAAGAAATCATCGCCGGTATTGCCGAGATCATCGAAGAGGTCACCGGCATCGAGCCCTCCGAGGTCACCCCGGAGAAGTCGTTCGTCGACGACCTGGACATCGACTCGCTGTCGATGGTCGAGATCGCCGTGCAGACCGAGGACAAGTACGGCGTGAAGATCCCCGACGAGGACCTGGCCGGTCTGCGCACCGTCGGTGACGTCGTCGCCTACATCCAGAAGCTCGAGGAAGAGAACCCCGAGGCCGCCGAGGCGCTGCGCGCCAAGCTGGAGACCGAGAACCCCGAGGCTGTCGCCAACGTCAAGTCCAGGCTGGAAGCGGACAGCAAGTGACCAAGCCTTCCACTGCTAATGGCGGTTACCCCAGCGTTGTGGTAACCGCCGTCGCGGCGACGACTTCGATCGCGCCGGACGTCGAGAGCACGTGGAAGGGCTTGTTGGCCGGCGAAAGCGGCATCCGCGTCCTCGAAGACGAGTTCGTCACCAAATGGGACCTACCAGCCAAGATCGGTGGGCACCTGAAGGAACCCGTCGACAACCACATGGGCCGACTGGACCTGCGGCGTATGTCCTACGTCCAGCGGCTGGCCAAGTTGCTCAGCGGGCAACTGTGGGAGACCGCAGGCGCCCCCGAGGTCGATCCCGACCGCTTCAGCGTCGTGGTCGGCACCGGACTGGGTGGCGCAGAGCGCATCGTGGAGAGCTATGACCTGATGAACGAGGGCGGCCCCCGCAAGGTGTCCCCGCTCGCCGTTCAGATGATCATGCCCAACGGCGCCGCGGCGGTGGTGGGCTTGCAGCTCGGCGCCCGCGGCGGTGTCATCACACCGGTTTCGGCCTGTTCGTCGGGCTCGGAGGCCATCGCGCACGCGTGGCGACAGATCGTCATGGGCGATGCTGACTTCGCCGTCTGCGGTGGGGTCGAAGGGCCCATCGAAGCGCTGCCGATCGCGGCGTTCTCGATGATGCGGGCCATGTCGACACGCAACGACGAGCCCGAGCGTGCGTCACGTCCGTTCGACAAGGACCGGGACGGCTTCGTGTTCGGTGAGGCCGGGGCGATGATGATCATCGAGACCGAAGAGCACGCCAAGGCCCGCGGCGCCAAGCCGTTGGCCCGGCTGATGGGCGCCGGTATCACCTCGGATGCCTTCCACATGGTGGCGCCGGACCCCAACGGCGAACGCGCCGGCAAGGCCATGACCCGTTCGATGGAGCTGGCCGGCCTGTCCCCCGGTGACATCGACCACGTCAACGCACACGGGACCGCGACGCCGATCGGCGACGCGGCCGAAGCCAACGCGATCCGGGCGGCCGGGTGCGAATCCGCCGCCGTTTATGCGCCGAAGTCGGCGCTCGGGCACTCGATCGGCGCTGTTGGCGCGCTGGAATCAGTGCTGACGGTGTTGACCCTTCGGGACGGAGTCATTCCACCGACGCTGAACTATGAGACCCCCGATCCAGAGATCGACCTCGATGTGGTCGCGGGCGAACCTCGTTCCGGCGAGTACCGCTATGCGATCAACAACTCGTTCGGTTTCGGTGGTCACAACGTGGCGCTTGCTTTCGGGCGCTACTGAGCACGGCGTCCGGCGAGACGCGGGCCCGCACACGGCCCGGTACGAGCCGGACAAGTAGGAAGGAACGTTGGCAACAACCATGACAGAGTTGGTTACCGGGAAGGCTTTCCCGAACATCGTCGTTACCGGCATTGCCATGACGACCGCTCTGGCAACCGACGCCGAGAACACATGGAAGTGCCTGCTCGACGGCCAAAGTGGAATCCGGACTCTCGAGGACGACTTCGTCGAGGAGTTCGATCTGCCGGTCAAGATCGGCGGCCATCTGTTGGAGGAGTTCGACGACCAGCTCACGCGCGTCGAGCTGCGCCGGACCGGTTATCTGCAGCGGATGTCGACCATCCTCGGCCGTCGGGTCTGGGAGAACGCCGGCTCGCCGGAGGTCGACACCAACAGGTTGATGGTGTCCGTCGGCACCGGCTTGGGGTCTGCCGAAGAGCTGGTCTTCGGCTACGACGACATGCGGGTGCGTGGCTTCCGCGCCATCTCCCCGTTGACCGTGCAGAAGTACATGCCCAACGGTGCGGCCGCGGCGATCGGCCTGGAACGGCACGCCAAAGCCGGTGTCATGACCCCGATTTCGGCGTGCGCGTCCGGTGCCGAGGGTATCGCCCACGCCTGGCAGCAGATCGCGCTCGGTGAAGCCGACATGGCGATCTGCGGTGGCGTGGAGACCAAGATCGAGGCCGTGCCGATCGCCGGTTTTGCCAACATGCGAATTGTCATGTCCACCAACAACGACGACCCCGCCGGTGCCTGTCGCCCGTTCGACAAGGACCGGGACGGGTTCGTCTTCGGTGAGGCCGCGGCGTTGATGACGATCGAAACCGAGGAGCACGCCAAGGCCCGGGGCGCCAACATCCTGGCGCGCATCATGGGTGCCAGCATCACCTCCGACGGCTTCCACATGGTTGCTCCCGACCCCAACGGAATCCGCGCCGGGCACGCGATCTCGCGGGCGATCCAGCTCGCGGGTCTGTCCCCCGACGACATCGACCACGTCAACGCCCACGCCACCGGCACTCAGGTGGGCGACGTGGCCGAGGGCCGGGCCATCAACAACGCGCTGGGCGGCAACAATCCGGCGGTGTACGCACCTAAGGGCGCCCTCGGGCACTCGGTCGGCGCGGTCGGCGCGGTGGAGTCCATCCTGACCGTGCTCGCGTTGCGCGACCAGGTGATTCCGCCGACTCTGAACCTGGTCAACCAGGACCCGGAGATCGATCTGGACGTGGTGCACGGCAAGCCGCGGAACGGCAACTACAACTACGCGATCAACAACTCGTTCGGATTCGGCGGCCACAACGTGGCCATCGCGTTCGGGCGTTACTGACGGAGCACCAAGAAAAAGCCAAGGTCCGTCGGATAAACCAGAGCAACACCCGGAACTAGGAGACCTGCGATGACAATCATGGCCCCGGAGACGGTTGGCGAGTCGCTCGACCCACGCGATCCGCTGTTGCGTCTGAACACGTTCTTCGACGACGGCAGTGTCGAGCTGCTGCACGAGCGGGACCGTTCCGGTCTGCTCGCCGCAGCCGGCACCGTCAACGGCGTGCGCACGATCGCCTTCTGCACCGACGGCACCGTGATGGGTGGCGCCATGGGCACCGAGGGTTGCCAGCACATCGTCGACGCCTACGACCTCGCCATCGAGGAACAGAGCCCCATCGTGGGCATCTGGCACTCCGGCGGTGCCCGGCTCGCCGAGGGTGTGCGGGCGCTGCACGCGGTCGGCACGGTGTTCGAGGCGATGATCCGCGCGTCGGGCTACATTCCGCAGATCTCGGTGGTCGTCGGCTTCGCGGCCGGCGGCGCCGCCTACGGACCGGCGCTGACCGACGTCATCGTGATGGCCCCGGAGAGCCGGGTCTTCGTCACCGGACCCGACGTGGTGCGCAGCGTCACCGGCGAGGACGTGGACATGGCCTCGCTGGGCGGTCCGGAAACACACCACAAGAAGTCCGGTGTGTGCCACATCGTTGCCGACGACGAGCTCGACGCCTACCAGCGTGGCCGCGAGTTGGTCGGATTGTTCTGCCAGCAAGGGCATTTCGACCGCAGCAAAGCCGAGGCCGGCGACACCGACATCAGGGCGCTGCTGCCCGAGTCGGCCCGCCGCGCCTACGACGTGCACCCGATCGTCACCGCGATCCTGGACGACAACGCGCCGTTCGCCGAATTCCAGGCCAAGTGGGCGCCGTCGATGGTGGTCGGGTTGGGCCGGCTCTCGGGTCGCACCGTCGGCGTGCTGGCCAACAACCCGCTGCGCCTGGGTGGCTGCCTGAACTCCGAAAGTGCCGAGAAGGCAGCACGTTTCGTGCGGTTGTGCGACGCGTTCGGTATCCCGCTGGTCGTCATCGTCGACGTGCCGGGTTACCTGCCCGGTGTCGACCAGGAGTGGGGCGGCGTGGTGCGACGCGGCGCCAAACTGCTGCACGCGTTCGGTGAGTGCACCGTTCCGCGGGTCACCCTGGTGACGCGAAAGATCTACGGCGGGGCCTACATTGCGATGAACTCCCGCTCGCTGAACGCGACCAAGGTGTTCGCCTGGCCGGACGCCGAGGTTGCGGTGATGGGCGCCAAGGCCGCGGTCGGCATCCTGCACAAGCGCAAGCTGGCCGCCGCGCCCGAGCACGAGCGCGAGGCGCTGCACAACGAGCTGGCCGCCGAGCACGAGCGCATTGCCGGTGGCGTGGACAGTGCCATCGACATCGGTGTGGTGGACGAGAAGATCGACCCGTCGCACACCCGCAGCAAGCTGACCGAGGCGCTGGCTCAGGCTCCCGCCCGCCGCGGCCGCCACAAGAACATCCCCCTGTAGGTCACCTCTCTACCGCGAGCAGGGGCGCCCCCCACCGCGCGCAGGGGTCACCTTTGTCCCGCGAGCAGACGCAGAATCGCACGTTTTCCCAAGAAAACGTGCGATTCTGCGTCTGCTCACCACCTATCCCCAGCGGTGACTAACCGCTGCGGCATCGGCGTCCCATGCTTTGCCGATGCACGCCGACCCGCGAGCCCTACTCGAGAATTCCGGCGGATTCGCCACCACCGCGCAGTTGCTCACGGTAATGACTCGTCAACAACTCGACGTCAACGTGAAGAACGGCCGACTTGTCCGGGTGTGGTACGGCGTGTACGCGGCCGGAGAGCCAGATCTTCTCGGCCGCCTGGCAGCTCTAGACGTATTCATGGGGCGGCAAGCAGTCCCCTGTCTGGGCACCGCCGCGGCGCTTTGGGGCTTTGACACAGAGAACACCGTCGCGATTCACGTGCTCGACCCAGGCGTGCGCATGCGTCCCACAGTCGGCCTGATGGTGCATCAACGCAATGGCGCACGATTGCAGCACGTCGCCGGACGTCTCGCCACCGCCCCCGCATGGACCGCCGTCGAGGTCGCACGGCAGCTCCGTCGACCGCGGTCGCTGGCAACTCTCGATGCCGCCCTACGCTCAATGCAGTGCACCCGTAACGAAATCGAATCTGCCGCAGCCGAACAGCGAGGGCGACGCGGCATCGTCGCTGTGCGCGATCTATTGCCTTTCGCCGACGGACGCTCGGAATCGGCGATGGAAAGCGAAGCCCGGCTGGTGATGATCGACTACGGGCTCCCCCGTCCAGAGCTCCAATATCCGATCTACGGTCGCAGCGGTAAACTCTGGCGAGTCGACTTCGCCTGGCCCGAAGCACGTCTCGCGGCCGAATACGAAAGCATCGATTGGCATGCGGGCCGCAACGAGATGCTCGCAGACAAGCACCGCCTGGGTGACATCCAGGAGGCTGGATGGACCATCGTCCCAATTGTGGTCACCGATGTCAGACACCGACCGCACCGCTTGGCCGAGCGACTTGCCACTCACTTGAGCCGCGCGCGCATGGTCAGCTGACCCCGCGAGCAGACGCAGAATCGCATCCAGGAACCCCTCACAGTGCGATTCTGCGTCTGCTCGCGAGGAGAAATCAGCAGGCGAGCGCGTCCGCCTCTTCTTCGGTCTCGACCGAGGGACCCGACCCCGGCAGCGGCTTGCCGGCGACTTCCGGTGTGAACAGCAGTGTCACCACGCCCACCACGCCGGCGACCATCAGCATGTAGGCGGGCACCATGGTGTTGCCGGTGCTCGAAATCAGCGCTTGCGCGATCAGCGGAGTGATACCGCCGACGGTGGAAATCGACAGGTTGTAGGAGATGGCCAGCGCCCCGTAGCGCACCCGGGTCGGAAACAGCGCCGGCAACGCAGAAGGCGTCGTGCTGTCGAAGCACAGTTCCATCAGCCCGACCAGCAGCACACCGCCGAAGACCACCAGGTAAGCCCCGCCGGATCGCATCAGCAGGAACGCCGGTATCGAAGCCACGATCAGCAGAGCGCATCCCGTCCGCATGATCGGCTTCACGCCAACCCGGTCCGACAACCGCGCGACGAACACGATTGTCGCCATCAGCACGGCCAAGGTGGCCACGATCATCACCAGCGCCGCTGTCTCGCTCACTCGCACAACGGTTTTCAGATAGGTCGGCAGATATCCGGTGACCATGAAATCGGCGACCTGCGAGGTCAGCACCAGGGCAGCGCAGATCAGCATCGGCCGCCACTGCTCGACGACCGTGCGCCGAAACTGCCCACCTTCCTCAGCGGTCTCGCTCATCTGCTTGAACGCCGGTGACTCGTCGAGTCGCAGCCGCATGTACAGCGCGATCAGACCCATCGGCGCCGCCAACAGCAACGGCACCCGCCACCCCCACGCCAACCAGTCCTCCGAGGGCAGCCACGCCTGCAAACCCGTCACGAAGAATCCGGCGACGACGAATCCGATCAGATTGCCCAACGGGAGAAATCCGACGAGCATGCCGCGCTTACGATCTGGCGCCTGTTCCACCAGATACGTCATGGCCCCCACAAACTCGCCGCCGGTGGACAGGCCCTGGAACACTCGCGCGAGGACCAACAGGATCGGCGCCCACATCCCGATCGCGCTGTACCCGGGCAGCAAGCCGCTCATCGTCGTCCCGGCCGTCATCATCAGGATCGTGATCACCAGCACCCGTTTGCGTCCGATGCGGTCACCGAGCGGTCCGAAGATCATGCCGCCGAGCGGACGCACCACGAACGCCGCGGCCAGCGTGCCGAAGGTGGCGATGAGGTGGACGGCGCTGGCGCTGTTGCCGGGGTAGAACACCTGCGCGAGCGTGGTAGCGATAAAGCCGTAGATGCCGAAGTCGTACCACTCCATGATGTTTCCGATCGCGGTGCCCGCGATCGCCTGGCGCATGGCGCTGGGATCGGTGACGGTGATCTCGTCGCGCGCCCACTTCTGCGGTGAGCAGTCGGTGTTCATCGTGAGGATTCGTACCCGCACCCGGCCGAGTCGAACCGGATCACCCCACGCCCGCCAGGAACTCCGAGGCCACTGCAACCACTTGAAGGCGGTCACGCTGCACCAGACCGATGCGGGTCCGGCGATCCAGGATGTCGTCGACACTCAGGGCACCCTCGTGGGTCACTGCGTACTCGAACTCCGCCCGGGTGACGTCGATACCGTCGGCGACCGGTTCCGTCGGCCGCTCGCAGGACGCGTTGGCGACGACGGCGGACGCCTCGGATCCGTAGCGTGCCACCAGCGACTCCGGCAGCCCAGCACGCGGCGCCGACGTCGAACCCGGGTTGCCCGGCGCCCCGATCAACGGAAGGTTGCGGGTGCGGCACTCAGCGGCGCGCAACTGGCGTACTGCGACGGCGCGGTTCAGCACATCCTCGGCCATGTAGCGGTATTCGGTCAGTTTGCCGCCCACCACGCTGATGACTCCGGTCGGAGACTCGAAAACAGCGTGATCACGCGAAACGTCGGCGGTCTTGCCCCCGCCGGCATCGATGAGCGGCCGCAATCCGGCGTAGGCGCCGATCACATCCGACGGCCCGACCTTGGTCCCCAACGCGGTGTTCACCGTGTCCAACAGGAACGAGATTTCTTGCGAAGTGGGTTCTGGCACATCGGGAATCGGTCCCGGCGCGTCTTCGTCGGTCAACCCGAGGTAGATTCGGCCGAGCTGTTCGGGCATGGCGAACACAAAGCGGTTGAGCTCGCCTGGAATCGGAATCGTCAGGGCCGCAACAGGATTACCGAATGCGCTGGCGTCGAATACCAAATGTGTTCCCCGGCTTGGCCGTAACTTCAGCGCCGGATCGATGTCACCGGCCCACACCCCGGCGGCATTGATGACCGCGCCGGCCGACACGTCGAACGACTCACCGGTGCGCAGGTCGGTCAACCGCACCGAGGTGGCGGTGGCGTCGGAGGCCGCGACATAGGTGAGGATGCGGGCGCCGTGCTGGGCGGCGGTGCGGGCCACGGCGGTGACCAGTCGGGCGTCGTCGATCAACTGCCCGTCGTAGTTGAGGAATCCGCCCGCCAGTCCGTCCGGCGAAACCGTCGGGGCCATCTCCATGACGCGACGTGCCGAGATCCGGCGCGATCGGGGCAGTGTCGACGACGACGTGCCCGCCAGCACCCGTAACGCATCCCCGGCGAGAAAGCCGGCGCGCACCAGTGCGCGCTTCCCGTGATTCATCGACGGCAACAGCGGCACGAGTTGCGGCATCGCGTGCACCAGATGAGGAGCGTTGCGCGACATGAGGATTCCGCGTTCGACGGCACTGCGCCGGGCGATGCCCACGTTACCGCTCGCCAGGTAGCGCAGGCCCCCGTGCACCAGCTTCGAACTCCACCGGCTGGTGCCGAAGGCCAGATCGTGCTTCTCCACCAGCGCCGTCCGCAACCCGCGCGACGCAGCATCCAGCGCGATGCCGACGCCCGTGATACCGCCGCCGATCACTACGACGTCCAACGGCTCCCCGTCGGCCAGAGCCTCGAGGTCTGCGGTGCGGCGCGCGGCGTTCAGAGCGGTCGAGACAGCCATCAGGACAGGTATCCGTTCAGTGTGTAGGTGAGTTGAGTCGCGAGCGCTTCGTCGTCCAGGATCGGTTTGACGATGTCGGCGGATTGGATGGTGGACTGGGCAATCAACAGGATCATCGTCGCCAGCTGACGTGGATCGCCGGCCCGCACCGTGCCGGACCGTTGCGCCATCTCCAACCGCGACGCCAGTCCCTCGATCAGAAACAGCTGGCTGGTGCCCAACCGCTCGGTGATGTAGACGCGGGCCAGCTCGGAGTGCATCACCGACATGATCACGTCGTCACGCCGCAACCGGTCGGCCACCGACACCACCTGTCTGACCACGGCCTCGCGATCATTGCCGTCAAATGGCACCTCCCGCATCACGTTTCGGATGTGGTTGGTCAGCATTGTCGACATGATCGACTGTGTGTCGGGCCAGCGCCGGTAGACCGTCGGGCGGCTTACACCGGCACGACGGGCGATCTCGGCGAGCGTCACCCGATCGGCACCGTAATCCACCACGCAGCTCGCTGCCGCCGCCAGGATGCGATCCCCGGCATCCACATTCGCATCGTTACTGATTGACAGCATGTGTAATACTGTAACGCATGACGCACACCGAGGAATACCTTCCGCCGATGAAATGGAACGCGTGGGGAGATCCCGCTGCGGCCAAACCACTCTCCGACGGAATCCGTTCCCTGCTCAAACAAGTTGTGGGGCTCGAAGAATCCGACGAGGCCGAGCTCAGTCTCGACGAGGTGAAGGTGCGTCCCTCGAGTCTGTCGAAACAGGATCACGACGGGCTGGCCAAGATCGTCGGCGCCCAGTACTTCCGCACCGCCGACCGCGACCGGGTGCTGCGTGCCGGGGGCAAGTCCACTCCGGACATGCTGCGCCGCAAGGACCGCGGCGTCCAAGATGCGCCGGACGCGGTGCTACTGCCCGGCGATGACGAGACGTTGCTCGAAATATTGCGCTACTGCTCCGACCACGGCATCGCGGTCGTCCCGTTCGGCGGGGGCACCAATGTCACCGGCGGCCTGGATCCCACCCGCGGCCAGTTCAAGGCGGTGATCTCGTTGGATCTGCGCCGCTTCGACGAGTTGCATTCCCTCGACGAGATATCGGGGATCGCCGAACTGGGCGCCGGCGTCACCGGCCCGGAAGCCGAACGCCTGCTGGGCGAACACGGGTTCTCGTTGGGTCATTTCCCGCAGAGTTTCGAGTACGCCACCATCGGCGGCTTCGCCGCGACCCGGTCCTCGGGCCAGGATTCGGCGGGTTACGGCCGATTCAACGAGATGATCCTCGGCCTTCGCATGGTCACCCCGGTGGGGATCTGGGATCTGGGCCGGGTGGCCGCTTCGGCGGCGGGGCCGGACCTGCGGCAGGTCGCGATCGGCTCCGAAGGCACCCTGGGCGTCATCACCAAAGTCCGCCTCCGGGTGCACCGGGTCCCCGAGACCACCCGTTACGAGGCGTGGTCCTTCCCCGACTTCGCCACCGGTGTCGAAGCCTTGCGCGCCATCACCCAGACCGGCACCGGATCGACCATCGTGCGGCTTTCCGACGAAGCCGAGACGGGAATCAGCCTGGCCACCCACGAGACGATCGGCGAGAAGCAAGACACCGGCGGCTGCCTGGGCCTGACCCTGTTCGAGGGAACCCCGGAGCACACCGAAAGCCGGCACGCCGAGACCCGCGCCGTGCTGGAAGCTCACGGCGGCAAGTCACTTGGCGAAGAACCCGCCAAGACCTGGGAACACGGCCGGTTCAGCGCGCCCTACCTGCGCGACTCGCTGCTGGCCGCCGGTGCGCTCTGTGAGACTCTGGAGACCGCCACCGACTGGTCCAACATCCCGGCGCTCAAAGCCGCTGTCACCGAAGCACTTACGACGTCGCTGGGTGAGTCGGGTACCCCGGCGTTGGTGATGTGTCACGTGTCGCACGTCTACCCGACCGGCGCTTCGCTGTACTTCACCGTCGTCGCCGGACAGCGCGGAAACCCGCTCGAGCAGTGGTGGGCCGCGAAGAAGGCCGCGTGCGACGCGATCATGGCCACCGGCGGAACCATCACCCATCACCACGCTGTCGGCGCCGACCACCGGGCCTGGATGCGCGACGAGGTGGGCGATCTGGGCGTCGAAGTGTTGCGCGCAGTGAAAGCGACGCTCGACCCCGGCGGAATCCTCAACCCCGGCAAGCTGATTCCGTGACGCGACAGCAGCCGGCAACCGGACAGCTGGGTCGGCGCGAGATCGCGAAAGTCACCGCCCTGACCAATCCGTTGTCAGGGCACGGCGCTGCGGTCGAGGCATCGCAGCGGGCCGTCGCCCGGCTTCACCAGCGCGGTGTGGACGTCATCGAGATCGTCGGCGAGAACGCCGAGGGCGCCCGATATCTGCTCGGCGCCGCCGTCGAAAAGGGCACCGACGCAGTCATGGTCACCGGTGGCGACGGCGTCATCACCAACGCGCTGCAGGTGCTGGCGGGTACCGACGTGCCGTTGGGGATCATCCCGGCCGGCACCGGCAACGACCACGCGCGCGAATTCGGTATTCCCACAAAGGATCCCGAAGCCGCCGCGGATGTCGTTGTGGACGGGTGGGCGGAAACCATCGACCTGGGCCGCATCAAGGACACCGACGGTGTCGAAAAATGGTTCGGCACCGTGGCGGCAACCGGATTCGACTCGCTGGTCACCGACCGGGCCAACCGGATGAGGTGGCCTCATGGCCGGCTCCGGTATTACCTCGCGATGTTCGCCGAGCTTTCTCAGCTGCGCATGTTGCCGTTCCGGCTGGTGCTCGACGGAAAGCAGGAAATCGAAACAGATCTGACGATGACGGCTTTCGGCAACACTCGCAGCTACGGCGGCGGGATGCTGATCTGCCCCAACGCCGATCGCACCGACGGATTGCTCGACCTGACCATGGTCAAGTCGGAATCGCGGATGGAATTGGTCCGCTTCTTCCCTACCGCACTCAAGGGAACGCACGTGGAGCTCGATGCGGTGACCACCGCGCGAGCCAAGACGGTCGCAGTCGAATGTCCCGGCATCAACGTGTACGCCGACGGCGACTTCGCCTGCCCGTTGCCCGCCGAGATCTCCGCCGTGCCGGCGGCATTGCAGGTGTTGCGCCCCAAAAAGGTGTAACGAAAGGGTCGCTGGCCGCGACATTTCGGGCATGCCGGGTTTCCGCAGCCCCGCCTTGGTTGGGTCCGCCGCTCTCGTTGCTCTGCTGTGCCAGGTGCCGACGGCCTATGCGAGTGAAGTCGCGTCCTGGAACGGCGAGTACCTCGTCACGCTGTCGGCCAACGCAAAGAGCGGCACCAGCGTGGCGGCCAGTCAGAACGAATTCGCGCACCGCAGCAATGTCACCATCAGTTCGACCTGCGCGGCGGGTGTCTGCGTCGCCACCGTGACGAACCCGTCGCCACCCAAAAACGAATCCATGCCGCCGACAATCGAATTCACCTGGAACGGTGCGCAGTGGGTGCGGGAGATGACGTGGCAGTGGGACTGCCTGCTGCCCGACGGCACCGTCGAGTACGCGCCCGCGAAATCGATAACCGTCTACACGCCGGGGCAGTACGGGATTCTCACCGGCGTCTTCC
Source organism: Mycobacterium sp. NGS22 (assembly GCF_059813095.1). Taxonomy (NCBI): domain Bacteria; kingdom Bacillati; phylum Actinomycetota; class Actinomycetes; order Mycobacteriales; family Mycobacteriaceae; genus Mycobacterium; species Mycobacterium sp. NGS22. The sequence goes on along the minus strand of NZ_JCALDY010000017.1, from coordinate 81,096 downwards.
ACACCGACATCGCCAGTGGGACATGCAAAGGCAACGTCGACATTCCCGTCTCCGCGAAACCGGTCACCTAACCCGCCGAGCAGACGCAAAAGCCCCTCAATTCGGCACGAATTGGGGGCTTTTGCGTCTGCTCGCGGGGGGAACTAACCCACGCCCCGGCTGAGCCAGGTCACCTCGCCGGTGTCACCACCGTCGCGGTAGGGCTCGAGTGCGTCGTCCCACGCGGTACCCAGCACCGAATCCATCTCGGCGGCCAGGGTGTCGGCGCCTTGCGCCATCAGCATGCGCAGCCGATTCTCCCCCACCATGATGTCGCCGTTCGCGCTCATCGCCCCACTCCACAACCCGAGCTGCGGGGTGTGGCTGAACCGGTGGCCGTCGACACCGGGACTCGGGTCCTCGGTGACCTCGAACCGCAAGACCGACCAGGAGCGCAACGCGTTCGCCAACCGGGCACCGGTCCCGACCGGCCCCACCCAGTTGGTGACCGCGCGCAACTGTCCGGGCATGGCCGGTTGCGGAGTCCACACCAAGTTCGCCTTGGCCTGCAGGGTCGACGACAACGCCCACTCCACATGCGGGCACACCGCCGCTGGGGAGGCGTGCACGTACACCACACCGGCCGTCACGTCGGCAAACTGATTCGACGCACGCATCTCTTGCTCCTTCGGTTCCACGAGGGACGTCTTCCCCAACGACCTGGTGAACCCGAGCAAGCAATTTTTCGTGTGTCGTGCGTGTCTATTGTGCCCTGTGATGCCTGTGTTGCGCTAGTGTGCATTTTCCTGCTGCAGCACCGCATCGGCGAGCGCGGGCCACGGCTCCAAAGCCCAGTCGCCGAAATCGCGGTCGGTGAGCACCACCAGCGCCAGGTCCGCGTCCGGGTCCACCCAGATGAATCCACCCGACTGCCCGAAATGGCCGTAGGTGCGTGCCGAGTTGCGCGAACCGGTCCAGTGCGGCGACTTGGAGTCCCGGATCTCGAAGCCCAGCCCCCAATCGTTGGGCCGTTGGGCGCCGTACCCCGGCAACACCCCGTTCAGACCCGGGAACTGCACGCTGGTCGCGTCGCCGTGCATCTGCTCGGACACCAACGCCGGACGCAGCAGGTCGCCGGCGAACAGCGCCAGGTCGTCGACCGTCGAGGTCGCCCCGAACCCCGCCTCGGCCGCGCCGCCATCCAGCCGGGTCGATGTCATGCCCAGCGGCTCGCACACCGCCTCGACCAGGTAATCGGCGAAGCCGATCTCGGACTCCCGCTCGATCGTCTCGGCCAGCACGGCGAAGCCGTGATTGGAATAGATGCGCCGGGCGCCCGGCTTGGCCAGCACGTCACCGGAGAGCATCACCAGTCCCGACGCATGCGCCAGCAGGTGCCGGATGGTGGATCCCGGCGGGCCTGCCGGAGTGTCGAGGTCGACCACCCCTTCTTCGACGGCGATCTGCGCGGCACGCGCGACGACCGGTTTGGTGACGGACGCCAGCGCGAACTCGCGGGCGGTGTCGCCGTGGGTGGCCAGCACGCCATCCGGGCCGACGACGGCGGCGGCGGCGTTGGAGACGGGCCAGTCGCCGAGCGCTTCGAGAGCGGTCATTTGTGCGCGATGTAGTAGTTGTTGAGCGGGTCCCCGTCGATCTCGGCCACAGTGACGTCGGCGAACCCCGCGTCCTGCAGCATCGAAACCGCCAGCTGCGTTCCCCACGCGGTGCCCAGCCCGGCGCCGTCCAGAGCCAGCGACACCGTCATGCAATGCATCAGGGATGTCGTGTAGAGGTAGACGCTCATCGGCCGGCCGATGTTCTCCTCGAGCCGGCTCGACGCCTTGATGTCGGCCATCAGCAGGACGCCGCCCGGCCGCAGCGCCCGGTGGATGTTCTCCAGCACCCGCGCCGGCTGCGCCTGGTCGTGGATGGCGTCGAAGACGGTGATCAGGTCGAACAAGGCAGAGTCATCCAGCTGCGCCAGATTGCGACTTTCGAACGCGGCGTTGGTCAGACCCAGCCGGGCCGCTTCGTCCTTGCCGACGGTGATAGCTTCGTCCGAGAAATCGATGCCGGTGAAGCGGCTCGCCGGGAACGCCTGCGCCATCACGTTGATCGCATGTCCGCTGCCGCAACCGAAGTCGGCGACGTCGATCCCGTCGCGCAACCGCTCGACGAGACCGTCGACCAGGGGCAGCACCACGTCGACCAGAGTGGCGTCGAATACGGCTCCGCTCTCCTCGGCCATCAGCTTGTGGAAGCGCGGGAACTCGCTGTAGGGCACGCCGCCGCCGTCCCGGAAGCAGCCGATGATCTGCTGCTCGACGTTGCTCAGCAGCGGCAGGAATTGCGCCACTCCGGCCAGATTGTTCGGCCCCGCCGCGCGCGTCAGTGCTTGGGCCCGGTGGTCGGGCAGCGAGTAGGTGGAAGTCGCGGGGTCGTAGTCGACGACGTGCCCAGTGGTCATGCCGCCCAACCATTCCCGGACATAGCGCTCGTCGAGTCCGGCTGCCTCGGCGATTTGCGCGCTGGTGGCGGCCGGCCGGCCGGCCATGGTGTCGAACAGGCCGGTCTGATGTCCGATGCTCAACAACAACGCGAGGCTGGCGCTGTAGATGGCGGCGACTATTCGCTCACTGAACGCCTCGCCGGTTTCGGTTTGAGAGACCGTCACGCGGGCGACGCTACACCGTGACGACCGACTAGACGGGCGGCCGCGCGATGTATGGCGACCAACAGTAGGTTGAACCCATGAGTCAGACAGTGCGAGGCGTGATTTCACGAGCCAAAGGCCAGCCCGTCGAGTTGGTCGACATCGTCATCCCCGACCCGGGACCCGGTGAAGTCGTCGTCGACATCACCGCCTGCGGCGTCTGCCATACCGACCTGACCTATCGCGAGGGCGGCATCAACGACGAATACCCGTTCCTGCTCGGACACGAGGCCGCGGGCACGGTCGAGGCGGTCGGCCCGGGCGTGACGGCCGTCGAGCCGGGTGACTTCGTCGTGCTGAACTGGCGCGCGGTCTGCGGACAGTGCCGGGCCTGCAAGCGCGGCCGGCCTCATCTGTGCTTCGACACCTTCAACGCCGAGCAGAAGATGACACTGACCGACGGCACCGAACTGACGCCCGCGCTGGGCATCGGAGCCTTCGCCGACAAGACGCTCGTCGCCGCCGGCCAATGCACGAAGGTCAAGCCCGAGGCCGATCCCGCCGTCGCCGGGTTGCTGGGCTGCGGAGTGATGGCCGGCATCGGCGCGGCCATCAACACCGGGGCCGTCATCCGCGATGACACCGTCGCGGTGATCGGCTGCGGCGGTGTCGGTGACGCCGCGATCGCCGGAGCCGCGCTCGTCGGGGCCCGCACGATCATCGCCGTCGACACCGACAACACGAAGTTGGACTGGGCCCGCAAGTTCGGCGCCACCCACACCGTCAACGCGCGCGAACTCGATGTCGTCGAGACCATCCAGGACCTGACCGACGGCTTCGGCGCCAACGTGGTGATCGACGCCGTCGGCCGACCCGAGACGTGGAAGCAGGCGTTCTACGCCCGCGACCTCGGCGGAACCGTGGTGCTGGTGGGCGTCCCGACACCCGACATGCGCCTGGACATGCCGCTGGTCGACTTCTTCTCCCGCGGCGGCTCGCTGAAGTCGTCGTGGTACGGCGACTGCCTGCCCGAGCGCGACTTCCCCACCCTGATCGACCTGTACCTGCAGGGCCGGTTGCCGTTGGAGGAGTTTGTCTCCGAGCGGATCGGGTTAGACGACATCGAGGAGGCTTTCCACAAGATGCACGACGGCAAGGTATTGCGCTCGGTGGTGATGCTGTAATGGTGGCGATCGATCGCGTGGTGACGCACGGCACCTTCGAACTCGACGGCGGCAGTTGGGAAGTCGACAACAACATCTGGCTGGTCGGCGACAACTCCAACGTCATCGTGTTCGACGCCGCTCACGACGCCGAGCCGATTATCGAAGCGGTCGGTGGTCGTCATGTGATTGCGGTGGTGTGCACGCACGGGCACAACGACCACGTGACCGTGGCACCCGAACTCGGCCGAGCGCTCGACGCGCCGGTGTTGCTTCATCCCGCCGACGAGGTGTTGTGGCGAATGACGCACCCGGACAGCGACTTTCGCGCCATTGCCGACGACGAGACAGTGAAGATCGCGGGGACTGAACTGCGCGCCCTGCACACGCCCGGCCACTCCCCCGGCTCGGTGTGCTGGTACGCCCACGATCTCGGCGTCGTGTTCAGCGGCGACACCTTGTTCTCCGGCGGCCCCGGCGCCACCGGGCGCTCCTACTCGAGTTTCCCGACCATCCTGCAGTCGATCTCGGAGCAACTCGGCAAACTGCCCGGCGACACCGTCGTGCACACCGGCCACGGTGACGACACGACGATCGGCGACGAGATCGTCAACTACGAGCAGTGGGTCAAGCGCGGACACTGAGCAGCCTCCAGCGCGACCGTCTGCCGAGGGCCCTCTGCCTTTGGCGAGCGCGCGCAAAATGCCAGTCGTAGCGGCGTGTCGGCGTACATCTGCGGACCCTCGCGCGGGAGGCCTAGAACCCGTCCAGAATGCGCCGCTTCTCGGCCTGGAACTCGTCCTCGGTCAGCGCACCCGAATCCCGCAACGCGGCAAGTGTCTTGAGCCGTTCGACTCGCACCCCCTCCCCAGAGGGCTCGTACGGCTGGAGCGCCGGAACAGAAAGAAACGGTTGACTCACCGGCAGCACCCGCCGACTCCGGCTCAGCCAGGCGATGGACACCGCCAGGTCGATCAGCCCGATCACGAAAATCGCGACGAACACCCACACCAGATACCCGTATGAACTCTGATGCCCGAAGGCCAGACGCGGGTTGATGTATCCGCCGACCTTACCGTCAGTCACCACCTGATAGGTGCCCTCCGCGGGCACCCGCACGTTCCACACCCGCACGTGTGCATCGTTGTTGATTGTTGTTGTGCTGCCGATACTTTCGGTTACTTGCGGCTGCGCCACGCCCTCGGGCGGCCGGATGGTAATGCCTAGCGGCGGTACCGGTAGGCCGCCTCCCCTTCCACCACCGGCTACCAGGGCGTGCAGGCTGACGGTCACGTCGCCGGCCGGCAGCTGCACGCTGCCGCCGCCGGGGACGGGCACCTCACCGTAGGCGTCGAAATCGTCGAGGACGAACGCGTTGAGCACCAGGGTGGTGACAAACCCGACCACCGACACCACCAACATCACGATGGCCATCACCAGCGTGATCTTGGCGACCCGTCTGCTGTTCATCCACGCAGTGTGTCACCGCGACAAGGCAACAGAAAGCAGGGTCCCGCGCGCGAACCCGACCCAGGAGGGGACACTGGTTGCACGCCCGATCCGACAACGAAAAGGAGCCCTCCGATGGCCAGCGATCTCGTCGCCTCGGTGCCCGATCTGTCCGGCAAGTTGGCGGTAGTCACCGGAGCCAACAGCGGCCTGGGGTTCGGCCTGGCCAAGCGGTTGTCGGCGGCCGGGGCCGACGTGGTGATGGCCATCCGCAACCAAGCCAAGGGTGAGGCCGCCATCGAGGAGATCCGCAGCGTGGTACCCGATGCCAAGCTGACCATCAAATCGCTCGACCTGTCGTCACTGTCCTCGGTCGCGGCCCTGGGCGAGCACCTGACCGCACTGGGCCGACCCATCGACATCCTGATCAACAACGCCGGCGTCATGACCCCACCGGAACGCGACACCACCTCGGACGGCTTCGAATTGCAGTTCGGCAGTAACCATCTGGGCCACTTCGCGCTCACCGGCCATCTGTTGCCGCTGTTGCGTGCCGCCGCCAACGCTCGGGTGGTGTCGCTGAGCAGTCTCGCCGCACGCCGGGGCCGCATCCACTTCGACGATCTGCAGTTCGAAAAGTCATACGCTCCGATGACTGCCTACGGTCAGTCCAAGCTGGCGGTCCTGATGTTCGCCCGGGAACTCGACAAGCGCAGTCGCGCCGGCGGGTGGGGCATCGTCTCCAACGCCGCGCACCCGGGATTGACCAAGACGAACCTGCAGATCAGCGGTCCCTCACGCGGTCGCGAGAAGCCTTCGCTGATGCAGCGCCTGTACACGACGTCCTGGCGCTATGCGCCGTTTATGTGGCAGGAGATCGACGAAGGGATCCTGCCGGCCCTTTACGCCGCCGCCACCCCGGCGGCCGAGGGCGGCGTGTTCTACGGGCCGCGCGGTGTGTACGAGGCGGCCGGCGGCGGTGTGACCGAGGCCAAGATCCCCGCTCGCGCCGCCGATGACGCTGACTGTCAACGACTTTGGGACATCTCCGAACGGCTCACCGGGGTGAGCTACCCGACGCAAGGCTGATATGGAACTGCCTGAGTCCAGCATCGTCGTGCGGCCAGAGCCGATGGAGAGCGCGACGTACTCGCAATCGTCGCGCCTGCAGGCGGCCGGGCTGTTGCCGGCCGTGGCGCTGTTCGAGCAGGCCGCCCACCAGGTGCCGCTGCCCAGACCTCCCCAGCCGATCGTCGTCGCCGACTACGGTGCCGCCACCGGCTACAACTCACTGAAGCCGATGGGCGCCGCGATCAAGGTGTTGCGCGCCCGCACCACCCGTCACGACCACCCAATCCTGGTGACGCACACCGATGTGCCGCAAAACGACTTCACCGCCCTGTTCCAGACACTCTCCGAAGACCCGGACAGCTATCTGCACCACGACGCGGCCAGCTTCACCTCCGCCATCGGCCGATCCTTCTACGACCAGATCCTGCCGACCTGCGCGGTCAACCTCGGCTGGACATCGTGGGCGGTCCAATGGCTGAGCCGGGTCCCAGAAGGCGCCCCGGAATTCGACGACCACGTACAGGTCGCCTTCAGCAAGAACGTCGACGCCCGCAAGGCCTTCGAGCACCAGTCCGCGGTCGACTGGAACAACTTCGTGGCGTTCCGGGGACGCGAACTGAGTCCGGGCGGACGACTGGTGGTGCTCACGATGGCCCTCGACGACGACGGCGAATTCGGCTATCGCCCGTTGAACGAGGCTCTCATGACGGCTCTGCACGAGTTGACCGATGACCACCTGCTGCGACCCGAGGAGCTACGGCGCATGGTGATTCCGGTGGTTGCCCGGACCGAGAAGGACTTTCGGGCTCCGTTCGCGCCGCGGGGTTGGTTCGAGGGCCTGCGGATCGACCAGCTCGAGATGTTCAACGCCGAGGACCGCTTCTGGGCCCGGTACCGAACCGACTCCGACGCAGAGGCTTTCGGCGCTCAGTGGGCGGCGTTCGCCCGGGCAGCCCTGTTCCCGACGTTGACGGCCGGCCTCGACGGCGGCACCGGCGACCCGCGAGCCGGCGAATTCGTCACGCAACTCGAGACCGCCGTCGCTGAGCAGTTGACCCGTGCGCCCGAGCCGATGCGCATTCCGCTGGCCTCGATCGTGCTGGTCAAGCGCGGTTCGCGGTAACGGCGCGTTTTGGTGTGACGCCGTAGTGGGTAACCCCCCAGAGCATCGGTCGCAAACGCAACTCAAAGGGGCATCAGCATGAGCGCACACGACGACGACTCGGCGGACAAGGACAGCGAGGACACCACCGACGGCGGCGGCGTGGACACTGCTGAGGAGCCGAAGGACGAAAAGAAGTCTGACGAAAAAGGCGAAAGCGGCAAGAACAGCGACGACGACGGTGGCGGGGTCGACACGTCCGGCGCACCCGAACCCGATGACGAAGCAAAGGAAAAGGCCGCCGAGATGCGGGAGGCCTACAAGTACCAGCCGACGCTGGTGCTGCCCGGGTCCGGCGGAACCATCACCGGCACGGCCGTCAACGAATGGCTCGACGACGACGGCAATCCCAAGTACGCCGACGACGAGGATTCCCCGGCCAAGAAGGCAGAAGCCGAACGCGACAAGTCGGACTCCGACGACGACGACGACTCATCGGCGAAAGACGAAGCCTCCAAGGATGATTCGGACAAAACCGAAAACGCGAAGGGCGACGGCGGCGGCAAGGAAGAAAACGCGAAGGGTGACGGCGGCGGCAAGGAAGAAAACTCGAAGGGTGACGACGGCGGCAAGGAAAAGGACCTGAACGACACCAGCGAGCGGGGCGCCGAGGCCGACCAGACCGCGGAGCTCGCGGACAAGTCCGACGAGGAGTTGCTAGAGGACGCCAAGAAAACCGCCGAAGAAAACATCGATCGCGACAAAGAGTTCAACGAAGAGATCATCAAGGTCGCGAAGGAAGACGGCAAGTTCGACGAGGACGATGAGGACGAAGGCGACTCGGACGAGGCGAAAGACAAGTCAGACGAGGCGAAAGACGAGTCCGATGAGTCCAAGGACAAGTCAGAAGAGTCCAAAGACAAGTCAGAAGAGTCCAAAGACAAGCAAGACAAGGAAGAGAAAGAAGCCGCGAACACCTGACTTGGGCTGGTCGGTCAACCGCACATTAGCGGACTTTCCATTCCACACTTCGGTGTGAATCCTTGGCTTTCATTGTGAAGAGGCGGCGTTCGGTGTGCGCCCACGGTGGGAAAATCGGCCGAAAAACCCGCCCAGGCTGCACCCGCAAAGCCAACATTTCACCCTGGAAACCAGGGACCCACACTGGAAACCCGACGGAACGCCGGGGAGCAACTAGCCCGGGCCCTGCGGCGCTCCTGGCAGCCCGGGAATCTGCGGTAACCCGGGAATCTGCGGTAACTGCGGCAGTTGCGGCGCCGCCGGAGGGGTGGTCGGCGGCGTCGGCGGCGCCGGCGGCTGAGTGGTGGCCGGCGGCTGAGTTGGAGCCGGCGGCTGTGTCGTCTGGGGAGGCGCCTGGGTAGTCGGTGGCGGAGCCTGTCGAGTCGGTTGCCGCGTCGGTTGGGGTTGCGGTGTCTCCGTCTGCGGTGCCGGTTCCGGGGTCGGGGTCTCCGACGACGGAGACGGCGTCGGCGAAGGCGACGGCGAAGACGGCGGCGGCGCCGACGAACTCGGAGCGACCGACGTTGTGCTCGCCGGCGGGGTGGTGCGCTGGTCATGAGAGTTCAGCGCGATCGTCACCGCCGCCCCCACGATCAGCACCGCCACGATTGCGCCGACGATCAGCACAGCAGGCAACCGATACCAGGGAATCGGCGACTTCTTGGCTTCCGGCTGCGGCTTGCTTTCCTGCTCGAACGCCATCTGCGGTCGCGCGGAAGTCAGCCTGGAACCGCGTGCCTCGTCTGAGGCCACCGGCATCACCCGCGATTCGTCGTCGGCGGCTTCCGACCACGCCAGCGCCGGCTGCATCAACGAGACCGGCGCGTCGGAGTTCAGTTCTGATCCGCCGTCGACGGGGCTGTCCTGAGATCGGGCCGCCAGCGCGGCGGCGGCGGCGGACGCGGCTGGGGTCAACACCGTCGCGCTGGTGTCTGCGGGACCGCGCGCTGCCCGCAACGCGCCGCCGATGGCGGCGGTCAGGTGTGGGCGAGGTGTGGTGATCACCGGCACCCCGAACCGCCCGGACAATGACGTGGTCACCGCCGGGATGGCGGCACCGCCCCCGACCGTCGCGATCGCGACCAAGTTGGATATGTGAATCCCGTTGCGGCTCAACGTTTGTCCGACAGCATCGACGAATCCATCGAGGGCGCCCCGAATGGTTTCCTCGAGTTCGTTGCGGGTCAACCGGACCTCGCCGCGCATCCCGGGAACATTGTGGGCGAGGGTGGTCACCGTGGTGGACGAGAGCCGTTCCTTGGCGTTGCGGCATTCGGTCCGCAACTGGCTCAGCGAACCGATCGCCGAGGTGGCGGCCGGATCGAACGAACCGGTCGCGGGCAACTCCGACATCACGTACGTCAACAGCGACTGGTCGATCAGGTCCCCGGACAGGTCGTGGTGCCGCAAGGTCGGGGCCACCGGCTGATAGTCGCCACCGGCGTCGACCAGCGTGATGCTGGTGCCGCTGCCGCCGAGATCGCACACCGCGACGATCCCGCGGGCCGGTATACCGGGATTGGCGCGGACCGCGAACAGTGCCGCCGCGGCATCGGGAATCAACGTCAACGGCTTGCCGGACTGCGACCACTCCGACACCCTGCTCAACGCGGCGCCCAAGGCGTCGATCGCCGAGGCGCTCCAGTGGGCCGGGTAGGTCACCGCAACGTTCTCGGGCAACGCGCGCCCACCGGTGGCGGCATAGGCCAGCGCGCGCAACCCGTCGGCCACCAGGGCTTCGCTGCGGTGCGTCGATCCGTCGGCAGCTACGATCCCCACCCGGTCGCCGACCCGATCCACGAAGTCGCTGATCACCAGGCCGGGCTGATCCAGCCTCGGATTCTCCGACGGCACCCCGACTTCGGGTGCCCGCTGCCGGAACAGGGTGAGCACGGGTTTGCGGGTGATGGCGTGGTCCGGCGTCACGGCGGCCAGGTTGGTGGCGCCGATCGACAGACCCAGCGCGAGCCTAATTCCGTCTGCCATCTGGTCCAATCCCCGTGTGCGGTGGAACGCTCTGCATTCTCACCTAACCTCAACTTTTGCGGTAAGGCCTATAGCCAATCTTTGTGTCGGCTATGCGCAAGCTGTACGGCGGCCGGGCCGGCTAGCGGATGGTGCCCGCGCCCGGTATCAGCGGCAGGTCGAGGGCGGTGACCCAGCCCGGGGAGAGTTCGTTGAGTGCGGGCACGGCGTTCAGGGCCCGCAATCCGGTGGCCAGGCAGCCGGCCGCGGCCGCGTCCCGGCCCGAGCCGTCGGTGAACCGAAACGCGGTCTCCTGAACGATGCTCGGGGTGCCTTCGATCTCGACGCGGTAGACGTCGTTGTCGTTGCCCGTCGGCCAGTCCGGCGCCGCGTCCAACCCGATGCGATTGACGTGCTCGAGTTGGATGCGCGTCTCCCCCTGGTAGATCCCGTTGATGGTGAACCGGACGGCGGCGACGTGACCGGCCTTGATCACCCCCTTGGCGGATTCACGGTCGTTGGGGGTCACCCACTTGTCCCAGGTGGTGGTCATCTCGTCGAGCATGATGCCGGCGGCGTGGGCGATCATCGGCACGGTGGCACCCCACGCGAAGATCAGCACGTCGCTGTTTTCCAGCATCGGGCTGTACTCGGGTTCGCGTCCGATGCCCATCTCCCGCTCGTAGTCACCCTCGTAGTTGGTGTAGTCCAGCAACTCCGAGGCCCGCACCTTGCGCACCTCCGAACACAACCCCATTAGGGTCATCGGGAACAGATCGTTGGCGAATCCCGGATCGATGCCGGTGGTGAAGCAGGACGACTCTCCGAGTTCACAGGAATGCGTGATCGGTTCGATCCAGTTCGGCGGGTTCTGCGGCATGGTCGGCCAGATCCACGGCGTCATCGCCGTGGAGGACACGTCGATGCCGGCCCGCAGGAATCGGCTGATCAACGAGATGTTGTCCTTGGCGTGCATCGCGGTGGGTCCGTAGTGCACCAGCGCGTCGGGCTCGAGCGCGATCAGTGCGTCGACGTCATCGGTGGCGGTGACGCCGATCGATTCGGGCAACCCGCAGATGTCGCCGACGTCGCGACCGACCTTGTCCGGGTTGCTGACCCCGACGCCGACCAACTCGAACAGCGGATGCTTGACGATTTCCGGGATCACCATCCGGCCCACGAAACCGGTGCCCCACACGACGACCCGTTTCGCGCTCTGCTTCGACATCAGCACCTCCACGTCACCCCGTCTCGGGATTCACCCTAAGTTCTGCGTCCAAAGGGTCTCGTATTCACCCCTCGGTGATGACAACATGGACAACCATGACCAGTCGTCGTGCAGCTTCGATCGTGTTCGCCGTCGGTACCGCATTCGCGGCCACCTGTGGAGTCGCCAACGCCACCCCCAAGCCGGGCGAATTTCCGCAGATTCGCTACGAGGTCAGCGGACCGGGCGTCGCCGAATACATTTCCTGGCAGTCCCGAAGCGGTCAGCAGCGCGCGGTGAACGTCGCGCTGCCGTGGTCGACAGAATTCCAGGCTTTCGGTGGGCAGGTCTTCGTGCTCAGCGCCCAGGGTCAGGGCACGATCGCCTGCAAGATCATGGTCGACGGCAATGTGGTCAACGATGCGCATTCCACCGGGACGCCCGGGCGGGCGATCTGTTCGCACTGACGGGCTGAGGAAAGCGGGCGCACCGGATCGGCCCGGAGGTCTAGGCTCGCGAGTGTGACCCCTTCAACGGCGAAGGGGGCCAAGGAGGATCGCATGGACCTCAAAGTCAGGCCGGGCTCGGCGTCGCACGGCAACCTGGTTCCGCGGGTGAACGGGACGCGACCGCCCGAGATTCCGATTTCCGAGATCGCGCTGGGTTCACTGGATTTCTGGGCCCGCGACGACGACTACCGCGACGGCGCCTTCGCCACGCTGCGACGCGAGGCGCCGATCTCGTTCTGGCCCGCGGTCGAAATGGACGGTTTCGATGCCGGCAACGGGCACTGGGCGTTGACCAGGCTGGACGATATCTTCTTCGCCAGTCGACACCCGGAGGTGTTCAGCTCGAGTCCCAGCATCACCATCAACGATCAGACACCGGAGTTGGCCGAGTATTTCGGATCGATGATCGTGATGGACGACCCGCGTCATCAACGGTTGCGTTCGATCGTCAGCCGGGCGTTCACCCCGAAGGTCGTTGCCCGCATCGAGGCCTCCGTCCGCGACCGCGCGCACCAGTTGGTGACCTCGATGATCGCCGACCATCCCGACGGGCAAGCCGACCTGGTCAGCGAACTCGCCGGGCCGCTGCCGTTGCAGATCATCTGCGACATGATGGGCATCCCCGAGGCAGACCACCAACGGATATTCCATTGGACCAACGTGATTCTCGGCTTCGGCGACCCCGACCTGACCACCGACTACGAAGAGTTCATCCAGGTGTCGATGGACATCGGCGCCTACGCCGCCGCTCTGGCTGAAGATCGCCGGGTCAACCACCACGACGACCTGACCACCGCGCTGGTCGAAGCCGAGGTGAGCGGCGAGCGGCTGTCGTCGTCGGAGATCGCGATGTTCTTCATCCTGTTGGTGGTGGCCGGCAACGAGACGACCCGCAACGCGATCAGTCACGGCGTGCTGGCGCTGTCCCGCTACCCCGAGCAGCGGGAGAAGTGGTGGGCGGACTACGAGGGACTGGAACATACCGCGGTAGAGGAGATCGTGCGCTGGGCCTCGCCGGTGATCTACATGCGCCGCACGCTGACCCGCGACTTCGAGCTCAGCGGCACCAAAATGGCTGCGGGCGACAAGGTTTCGCTGTGGTACTGCTCGGCCAACCGGGACGAGTCCAAGTTCGCCGACCCGTGGACGTTCGATGTGGCTCGCCACCCCAATCCGCACGTCGGCTTCGGCGGCGGCGGCGCGCACTTCTGCCTGGGCGCGAACCTGGCGCGCCGCGAGATCCGGGTGGTATTCGACGAACTGCGACGCGAGATACCCGACATCGTCGCCATCGAGGAACCGGCGCGGCTGCTGTCGCAGTTCATTCACGGCATCAAGAGCTTGCCGGTCGCGTGGTCCTGACCCGACCGCCGGTGATGCCGGCCTGCGCCGTCGAAACGATCCGCGGCGATCAGGGCGTCAGTTCGTAGACGAACAAGACCCGCGGGTACACGGTCAACCATTCGGGCGGCTGCGGGATGCGGGCGACGCTGATCGCGGTCGTCCGAAGCCAGGCCAGCGCCTTACGGTATTCGTCGAACCCGGCCGGGGCGAACGGGTAGCGGTGAAATCGCGCAAACGCGTGCACGTGGGCGTACAGGGCGATCTTGCCGAGCGGACCGTCGGGCATGTCCTCGAACACGATGATGCGGCGGCGCGCGACCCGTCGGCATTCGGCGGCCAAGCCGACGGGGTCGTGGCTGTGGTGCAGTACCTCGCTGAGGACGACGATGTCAAATGAGTTGTCGCCGAACGGAATCGAGGTCCCGTCGAATTCGACGAACGCGACGTCGGCCACCCGGGAATCCTTGACGTCGATGCCGGTGGGCACCGCCCCGTACATGTCGCGCAGATACGCCGAGAGGTGGCCGGTACCGCAGCCGACGTCGAGAACGCTCTCGCCCCGGCTCACCAGCCCGGCCAGCGCCTCTGCCTGGTCGCGCAGCCGCACGGCAGGTTGCATGACGTGCTGCGCTTCGGACAGTTTGCGGCGAAACATCTGAGCCGAACGTAGCAGAGGACACGGCACCCCCTGGCCGAATACGCTGACCCTCCGTGGCCCGCTACCCCAAACGCATTGCGCTGGCGTGCATGGTGGGCACGACGGTCGAGTTCTACGACTTCTACATCTACGGCGCCGCGGCGGCATTGACGTTCCCGACGGTGTTCTTTCCGGAGCTGAGCCCCGCGATGGCAACCGTTGCCTCGATGAGCGCGTTCGCGGCCGCGTTCGTGTCCAGGCCGTTGGGTGGTGCGGTGTTCGGGCACTTCGGGGACCGGCTCGGCCGCAAAGCCACGCTGGTCGCCACGATGCTGATCATGGGCGTGGCCACCGTCGCGGTGGGGCTGACGCCGAGCGCCGCGTCGATCGGTCTCGCCGCACCAGTGATCGTGTTGACGTTGCGACTGTTGCAAGGGTTCGCCGCCGGCGGCGAATGGGCGGGTTCGGCATTGTTGGCCGCCGAGTACGCGCCGGCTGACCTGCGCGGCCGCTACGGCATGTTCACCGCGCTGGGCGCCGGGGTCGCCATGTTGTTGACCAGCCTGACGTTCCTGGCGGTGAATCTCACTATCGGAGAGACGAGTTCGGCGTTCACGAGTTGGGGCTGGCGGGTGCCGTTCCTGCTCAGCGGGCTGCTGATCGCGGTGGCGCTGTACGTCCGGATCAACGTCGCCGAGACCCCGGTGTTCACCGAACAGCAAGCGCGAGCGGTCAATCGGGCTCCGTTGCGCGAGGTGCTGGGCAGGCAGTCCGGGGTCGTCGCGCTCTCGTCGGGCAGTTTCGTGGCCGTCTTCGCGTTCGTCTTCATGGCCGGCAGCTACCTGATGACCTACGCGCACAGCAATATCGGCTTGTCCCGCAGTGTGATCCTGTTCGCCGGGGTGCTGGGCGGCCTGGCCTGGATCGCGGTTGTGCCGTTGTCGGCCGCCATGAGTGACCGGGTGGGACGGCGGCCGGTCGTCCTGTGCGGGTGGGCGGTGGGGTTGCCGTGGACTTTCGCGTTGATTCCGTTGGTGGACAGCCGGAATCCCGTGCTGTTCGCGGCGGCGATCGTAGGGACGTACGCGATTGCCGGTTCGGCCTACGCGCCGATGACCTCTTTCGTGCCAGAGCTGTTCGCCACCGAGTACCGCTACACCGGTGCCGGACTGGCGCTGAACATCGCCGGCATTCTGGGTGGCGCGGTGCCACCGCTGATCGCCGGACCACTGCTGAGCGGCTACGGAGTCTGGGCGATCGGGCTGATGCTGGCGGCCCTGGTCGTCATCAGCCTGGTCTGCACCTACCTGCTGCCGGAGACGAAAGGTCGCTCATTGACCGCGGTGCCGGATCGCGATCAGCCGTTGTCCCTGAGCTGAGCCACGATCGTGTCGACGTCGGAGTTCGCGCCTCGGTTGTACGGCAATTTGGACAGCGCAGCGGCCATCCCGCAGGTGTTGGAGAGGGCGGCGTAGGTCAGTCCGCCTCCGATCGCGGCGGCCAACCACTTGAGTTGCGGCACGACCACACTGCCGACCACCGAGGACAGCACGACGGATCCCGCCACGAGCCGCACCTGGCGCTCGAGGTCCCACCGTTCGGTGCCGCGCTCGACGTCGAGATCCCGGTTTTCCCAACCGGTGAAACCCTTGTCGAGGACCCGGCCGGAACTCACCCCTGCCTTGCTCAGCAGGTCATTGGCCTGGGATGCGCGTTGACCCGACTTGCAGACCAGCACAACATCTTCGGGGAGGTGTCGGATGATCTCGCCGTGGTGTTGACGCAATATGTCGAGCGGCACGTTGTAAGACCCGGCGATGTGGGCGGTCTCGAACTCCGCCGGGGTCCGCACGTCGACCACGCGCGGCGGGTGTGCCGAATTGAGTTGTTCGTCCAGTTCCAGCGCATCGATCGTGGATGTCACGGGTGCATTCATTCCGTACTCCCTCCGGGATGGTTCACCTAGCGATACCCCGCAGGTCGGTGTCGTGCAGGTTTGCACTCGCGGCGGTTTTAAGGCGACGCGCCCCTATACCCCCGCAACATCGCAGGAGCTACCAGAGGTAGACCACCGCCTCCTTGCCGCCGGCGCACCTGATCCAGGGGTTCGGACCGTCACCGACGCAGTGCATCACGAAGTTCCCCCCATCGCATTCCGCGCCCGGGACCGTCGAGCAGGAAACGGCTCCGCGCGCCGAAACCGTTCGCGGCGCGTTGGTGAGATTGCCGTAGGCGGACAAATACGCCTGCAGCACTGACTCGGCGAAATAGCACGACGTCTGCGGCGAACCCCGCCCGCCGCGGGACCCGTTCAGCTGCACACCCTGGTCGCAGGTCTGTCGATTGGCACTCTGGTCCGGGCCGGTCACCAGCGGCGGCGCGACATTGGCGGGGCGTGACGGGCTGGGCTGCGGCGGACTCGACGATGTTGGGTCCCCCGTGTACGGCGGAATCGTCGGCGGAACCGTCGCCGCCGACGACGCGGCCGGGGCCCGCGGCGAATCCCGTTGGGCCAGCAGTCCGATGATCATGCCGAGCGCGCCGAGAACCAACACCACGCAGCCCCCGATGACGGCGGGAACCACCCAGCCCCGCGCGTCGCGCTCCGGCGTTCGGCTCGCAACCATCGGTTGCGGCTCCGACGACCGAAACGCTTGCGGGTGGACCTGCTGATACTGCGGTTGTGGTTGGTACGGCAACTGCTGTGGCGGCGGCGCGGGCGGCCGGGTCGCGGCCTGTGTCGTCGGTTGTTCGATCGGGCCGGTAGCGGTGCGCGCGCCCGCGTGCAGCGCCCGCTCGGCGCCGCGGCCCAGTGCCCCGGCGCTCCCGTAACGGTCGTCGGGTTCCTTGGCCATGCCGCGGGCGATCACGTCGTCGAGTGCCGGCGGCACCCTCGGATTCGTCAGGCTCGGCCGCGGCGGCGGCGACGACAGATGGGCCGCGACCAGACCGCCCTGCGTCAAACCCGGAAATGGCAACTGGCCGGTCAGTGCTTCGTACAAGACGCAAGCCAGCGAGTAGACGTCGGCCGCGGGTGTGATGTCGGAGCTGGCGAAGCGTTCGGGCGCCATGTACGCCCACGAACCGATACGCATATCGGTAGCGGTCAGTCGGGTGTTCTCACCTACCGACTCGGCAATCCCGAAGTCGACCAGGTAGGCGAAATCGGCCGGGGTGACGAGGATGTTCTGCGGTTTGACGTCGCGGTGAACGAGGCCGTCGGCGTGCGCGGCGTCGAGGGCGGCGGCGATCTGGTTGACGATCATCACGGCCCGCGCCGGTTCGAGCGGACCCTTCGCCAACAGGCTCTCCAGATCTTTGCCGCGAACCAGGCGCATGTCGATGAAGAGCGAGCCGTCGATCTCACCGAAGCCGTGGATGGGGATGACGTGCGGTTCCTGCAATGTCGCCGCGGAGTGCGACTCCCGCTCGAAGCGGGTGCGGTATTTGCGGTCGTTGGCGTACTGACTCTTGATGATCTTCAGGGCGACGGTCCTGCCGATCTGGTTGTCGTACGCCTCGTAGACCTCCCCCATGCCGCCCTTGCCGAGCACGCCGGTGATCGTGTATTTGCCGAAGGTCGTGCCTACACGCTGATCTGCCGCTGACACCGTTATCGCCTCCCGTAGGGATTATGCGGCACGGCGCCCCGGATTTCTTAACCGCTCTCCTGGCATTGGCCGGCGGGCAGCTGGTCGAGGTGGCTGGTCAGCCACGTGGCGGCGGCGTCGAGGGCATGCCTGCCGTCCTCGAACGTTCCCGACGCCGGCTCTGCGGCGATTGCGACCGCGACCTTGCCGGTGGAGTTGCCGACGATTCCGAGCTGGCGCACCAGGTATTTGCCGGCCGGCGACGGACCCCAGCCACCCTTGAACTGCGCCCCGGGCATGGTGCCGATTCCCCAGCTCTGCTGCGGCTCGATTTCGCCCATCAACGCGAATACGGGTGCGTTGGCCCGGTTGCAGAAGGCGTTGGCGGTGAATCGCACCTGATCGGACAGCGACCAGATCGTCTGCCCGAACGCCGTGAATTCCTTTCGCAGCCTTCGGGATTCAACGGTCGTCGGATCGCCGGTCTCCCGCAGGACCTGCTCGACTTTCAGCGCCGCGGCGCCCGGATCGCCCAGGTGCTCCCAGAGCGCTTCGGCGGCGGCGTTGTCGGATGCGACGATGGCGGCTCTCATCTGCTCGGTGACTCTGCCCTGTTGCCGGTAGGCGGCGATCACCAGCGGCACCTTGATGGTCGACCAGGCCGGGCCCGAGTGCCAGTCGCCGAATGTGGTCACCGGCTGCGCGGCGCCGACCGGGGTGACCGCCAGGCCCATGGTGGCGTTCAGCGTGCGGGCCATCTCGACGAATTCCGCGGCCAGATCGACCGCTTGCGGGGGCGACGGCCTTGGTGGTGCCGACGAGCCGGGCGGCATCGTCGCCGTCGCCGGAGCCGGAGCGGGAGTCGGAGTCGGAGACGGCGCGGTCCGGTAGGTGTAGACGGCGGTGACGGTCACGACCGCGGCGGCCGCGACCAGCGCGGCGACCACCACGATCGCACGACGGCTACCGCGCTTTGGCTTGGAGATAAGCGACTATCCCTTGGGTGACCGCGGCGGCGTACCTGGCGCGCCCGTCGGCGCTTTCCATGGTGGCGACGTCGTCGGCGTTCTTCATGTTGCCGAGTTCGACCAGCACGGCCGGGTATTCGGCGAAGTTCAGGCCGGCGAGGTCGGCCCGCCCGTACAAGCCGTCGGAGCCGATGTAGTTGGACGGGGAGAAGCCGGCGGCGAGCAGGGCGCTGCGCATCGCGTTGGCGAGCTGAATCGACGGGCCTTCCTGGGACGGCTGCAGCGGGGGTGCCGAGTAGTTGACGTGAAAGCCGTGCCCGGACGCGGGGCCGCCGTCGGCGTGGATGCTGACGATCGCGTCGGGGTGCGCGGCGTTGGCGCGGGCGGCGCGGTCGTCGATGCAGGGACCGGCGGAGGCGTCGTCACCGCGGGAGAGCGGGGTATTGACGCCCATCCCGTTCAGGTTGGCCGCGACCATGGTGGTGACGTCCCAGGTGAAGGCGTGTTCGGGATAACCGTCGCCGGCGGCGGTGCCCGAGGTGTTGCACGGCTTGGTGCCATTTCGACCGTTGGGGACTTGCCGGTTGATCGACGCGTCGGCGACAGCATTGTGGCCCGGGTCGAGGAAGACGGTCATTCCGGCGATACCGGCCGCCGCGGCGGGCGGCCCGGTGACCAGACCAGCCAGGACCAGTGGTGCCCCGGCCGCGTATTTCAGCACGTCACGCCTGGATACTCGGCTCACCGCGCGATGGTAACAACCGCTACCGGTGATGCGCCCTTCACCCGAGACGCCGCAACCTGCGTATCACTTCGGCGCCGGCTTAGAACAACGCACCAAACCGGCCGCCTGATCTCTGCATGGTTCGCAGGGTAACGGCACCCACCGACATCCCCGGGCGGCTAGGCTTCGGCGATGCGGATCTGGTGGATAACGTCGATGGCTGCGGTGTCGGCAGGGACTGCACTGGCCTTGCCGGCCGCCGCACACGCGGAGTCGAAGTACTTCCAGTCGCCGTCGGGGAACATCACCTGCGCGCTGGACGCCCAGCTCGTCCAATGCGACATCAGCGACTACACCTACACACCGCCGCCGCCTCCCGAATGCGCCAAACACATCAGCTGGGGGGACAGATTCACGTTGACCCCGGGCCGGCGGGGGGCTATCGAATGCCACGGTGACACAACGAAATTGCCCGGTGAGCCGACGCTGAACTATGGCCAGAGCATCACCGCCGGCACGTTCACCTGTGTCAGCGAGCAGTCCGGCGTGCAATGCACCGACACCAACAGCAAGCATTTCTTCCGGGTCTCGCGAGACTCTTTCGAGCTGGGTTAGTCGATTTCGTTGCCGCCCAAGCGCGTTCGCACGACGGCGGACTGGTACCGGAATCTGCGTACCGCTCAACGCGGCACACTCACCTGGAGAGCTCGCACGTATCAGGTGGAACGGCCCGAGATCGTGTGCGGCGCCGAGCCGTTGCGGGCGTGGCCGGCCGGGTCTCGAATAATGTTGCGCGCAGCCGGTATTCGGCAGTTCGTATGGGTGCACCAGACCCCCCGGCGGGATCGATGCTGCTGATGCCTGAACGGCACAGGCCGAAATGCGTGGCCTTACGCGCCAATGCGGCCGATCGCCAATTGTGCCAATAGCCGTAGCCTGTCGCAGGACCCGTAGCCCTGGGTCACTCGCAGCAGGCGGCCGCCGTCCAGCAGGACGAGCAGCGTGGTGGCCGGCGGAGTGGTCGTGAGTTCTTCCAGGCAGTCCGCCCTGATCCCGATCCCGTCGACAACGGTCCCGGGGCCCGTCGCAGTCGTCAGTGCGAACTGCGCGGCGGCGTCGACCGGGAAAGCGCCGGGCAGCTGCAGGTCGATCTCCACATCGGCTACCTCGTCGCCCGGTTTGTCATAGAGGCAGGCGATGTCGACCGACCCGGTGTCGGTGCCCAGCGGCTCCGCGCGGACCGGACCGCCCATGATGCCGGCAGCCTCGACGGTCGTAACCCAATCGCACGGCCGAAACGCGGGCGGCGATGCGGGGTCGACCTCGGCGAGTTCGAGCGTCACGGGGCCATGGCGACCGGTCGGGGCGCCGACCGCCGGCGACACGGCGACGATCCGATACGTCTTCTCCCCGGCGCGGGCCGGGTTGTGCAGCGGGTCGTGCCCGTTGGAAGCGACCGCACGAAGGTTGTCCCAGCACCCCAGTGCTCCGTTTTTGGCCTGGTAGAGCAGCCCGCCGACGACGTCCGGCAGCGGCCGTGGCCACGATTGGGAGTCGCACAGCTGTTGCACCGTCGTCGGCCCGGGGCTCGCGGTGATGGTCGGCGACGGCCGCGCTTCACGATGGGCCGGCGAACACCCCGCAGACACCGCGACGGCAACGACGCCGAGCCCGGTCGTGAGTCTCGCTCGCACTGACGTCCCCTCTCCTGGGCTTGCGCGCCAGTTAATGCTGCTCGCGCCGCTACCAGTCCCAACTACGCGCTCCAGATGCGAAGATCTGCGCGGTTGCGCCGATGTTCTGCGCTGCGGCTGCGGCGATGCTGGCTGTCATGAGCAACCAACCGGACGTTCGGGTGCGCCGAACCGGTAGAACCGGCGCGCTGACGGCCCGTGTGTCCGTGATCGCGGCCAACGGGAAGTGCTGCGCGAGAACAGGATTGGCCCGTCCCGGGCCGGATCTTCGGCGCTGCGCATCGGACGGGCGGCTTCGGAAAGTATGGGCAACAAAGATATTGGCGAGTGGTCAGCCGTCTCGCCACGGATCATGCAGTCGCATGGGTACGCCACAGCGCATTTCGTCTCGCGAGTGCAGTGAGTTCAGGAGGTAGAGCAATGCAGACAAGCTATGTCGAAGACGCTGCTAGGCAGGGCCAGCCTAGCGATCCACCCCAAAGTGGGAGCATTATGGTTTGGCCGGATGCTGGCGGAAATGGATGGAGGGGTTCGTTGGAGGGAACTCCGTTCGGTAAGTACCAGTTGATCGAGTTGCTGGGGCGTGGCGGCATGGGCGAGGTGTGGCGGGCCTATGACACCGGCACCGAGCGGGTCGTCGCGCTCAAGATCCTGCCCTCCGAAATCTCCAACGATCCGGTCTTCCAGCAACGGTTCCGACGCGAAGCGCACTCGACCGCACGGCTGAACAATCCACACCTGATTCCCATCCACACCTACGGCGAAATCAACGGACGCTTGTTCGTCGACATGCGGCTGATCGAGGGCCGCGACCTCCAGGCCGAGCTCAACACCGGCCCGCTGGCTCCGGTTCGGGCGGTGGGCATCATCGATCAGGTTGCCAAGGCGCTCACCGCCGCGCACCGCGACGGGTTGCTGCACCGGGACGTCAAACCGTCCAACATCTTGCTCGACCACGACGATTTCGCCTACCTCATCGACTTCGGAATCGCTCGCGCGGCAGGCGATTTGGCCTTGACCAAAGCCGGGGACTTCGTCGGGACGTGGCACTACATGGCCCCTGAGCGGTTCAGTACCGCCACCGTCGACGCGCGCTCGGACGTCTATTCCCTGTCTTGTGTGCTTTACGAGTGCCTGACCGCGCAGCACCCCTTTCCCGGCACCACCCTGCAGCAACAAGTCACCAGTCACCTCACCGCACCTCCCCCGCGACCGTCGAGCACGAATCCTGGCCTGCCGGGCGGGCTGGACGTCGTCGTCGCGAAAGGGATGGCCAAGCACCCCGACGATCGCTACGACACCGCCGTGGAGTTGGCCCGCGCCGCCAGCCAGGCCCTCACGTCGCCGCACGAGTCGCCCACCCAGATGCGGCCGGTTGTGGTCGACCACGCGCACTACGGAGCCCGTTCCGACGCCCGTTCACCGGCATTCGCGCCGGTTCAGACTCCCCCGCCGCAGCCGCCGCCCCCGCGGGCACCGGCCCCGCGGACGCCACCACCACAGCAGAACCCGGGCCCACCCACCATGGCGCGTCCGGTGACGTCTCCGCCCCCGTCCCCGGTGCGAACCCCGACCGCGGGGCGGCCGCCGGAGGTACAGCGTCCACCGTCGCAGCCGTGGTGGCGCCGCAAGGCCGTCGCGGTCTCGGGCGCTCTGGTCGCCGTGGTCGCTGTCGTGGCGGGACTGGTCGCCTTCGGCGGCAACTCCGGACCCGCTACCGAAGAGTTCGAACAGGTGACACTGCCGTTCACCGGCTTGACCGAACCGCAAGGCCTGTCGGTGGACTACGCCGGTACGGTCTATGTCGCCGACAGCCCACACAACCGGATCCTGGCGCTGTACGTGGGCTCGGATACCCCGCACGTGCTGCCGTTCGACGGGCTGAACTACCCGACCGGGGTGACAGCCGACCACGGCGGCTCGGTTTACGTCAACGACTCCGGCAACAGGCGGGTGCTGGTGCTTCACGCGAGCTCACAGAAGCAAGAAGTGCTGCCGTTCAAGGACCTGGAGAATCCGACCGGCCTCTCGGTGGATGGCAGCGGGACCGTCTATGTCGCCGACACCGCAACGAACCGGGTCGTGATGCTGCGCAACGGTTCGAACCAGCAGGAGGAGGTGCCGTTCACCGGCCTCAGCAGTCCGACCGGTCTGGTGGTGAACAGCGGCGGAACGGTTTATGTGGGCGACGGAGGCAACAATCGAGTGCTGATGTTGCCCGCGGGCTCGAAAGATCAACAGGAGCTGAAGTTCCAGGGTCTGAAGAAACCCGGCGGTGTCACGTTGGACAGCGACGGCGCGGTGTACGTCAACGACACCGGGAACGATCGGGTCCTCAAACTGCCCGCGAAGTCGACGACCCAGGTCGAGCTGCACTTCACCGGCCTCGACAACCCGTGGGGTTTGGCGGTGGACAGGAACGGCACCGTCTACGTCGGTGGTCGCAACAACAAGATCGTGGCGCTCAAGCCGAAGAAGTGAGCGGACCCCTCGCGTGGGTCAGGTCGGCTGTGTCTGCGTGAGTAGCAAACCTCCGGTCCGATGTGTCCGCACTTGCCGAACGATACGACTATTGGTGTAGCGAGCCTGCTGGCGCCTTTGCCACATCGGCACCGGGGGGCGGCACTAATCAGGTGAGTTGCGGTGCCCGTCGTCCCGCTTCGAGCTGCCCGAATACCACAAACGTCACATCAGCAACATCGGGCTCAGGGGCACAGCGCGTCGGCACAACTCAGTCGCCAGTCATCAAACACATACCCTCAGCGCCGCTCCGCCTCGCGTTGCCACTAGATGACATCATCCGTTCTTGGCAAACTTCGCGTTTATGTCAGACCTCTGCCGGATACTGGCCATAAAGAGGAGAGGTAGGGGTTTTCGTGAGGTCACTCGTGGGCGGAACCTTTGGCAAGTACGAGATCAATCGGCTGCTCGGCAAAGGCGGCATGGGTGAGGTCTACGAGGCGTTCGACACCGACAAGCGCAGAAGAATCGCGTTGAAGGTGCTGCCCGAGGAATATGCGGACGACGAAACCTTTCGCATCCGGTTCCTGCGCGAGTCGCG
This sequence comes from Mycobacterium sp. NGS22, assembly GCF_059813095.1. Taxonomy (NCBI): domain Bacteria; kingdom Bacillati; phylum Actinomycetota; class Actinomycetes; order Mycobacteriales; family Mycobacteriaceae; genus Mycobacterium; species Mycobacterium sp. NGS22. Next base: position 56,957 of record NZ_JCALDY010000017.1, on the reverse strand, counting down.
TGCCGCGGCGATCCTCGATGAACCGCACGTCATCCCGATTCACGACTGGGGCGAGATCGACCGGACCCTCTACATCGATATGCGCCTGGTCCAGGGCCCTACCTTGCACGAGTTGCTGCGCGCGGAGCCGCTCGACCCGGAGCGCGCGGTCGACATCATCCAACAGGTGGCCGCGGCGTTGGATGCGGCGCATGCACAGGGACTGATCCACCGCGACGTCAAACCGCAGAACATCATCGTCACGCCCAACGACTTCGCCTACCTGGTCGACTTCGGCATTGCCGAGGCTCCGGGTGACACGCACCTGACCGTGGCGGGATACAAAGTGGGCAGCTTCGCCTACATGTCTCCCGAACGGTTCGACGACGAGGAGACGACGTCCGCGGTCGACGTCTACTCACTGGCCTGCGTGCTGTACGAGACGTTGACCGGCAGACCGCCGTTCTCCGGCAACAGCCACCAAGTGATGGCCGCGCATATGTCGTCGCCCCCGCCCCGGCCCAGCGCGGTGAATCCGCGGGTGCCGGCGGCGCTTGACGCCGTCGTTGCCCGCGGTATGGCGAAGGAAGCCGATGACCGGTACGGCAGTGCGGGAGCGTTGGCGCGCGCGGCGAAACGTGCCTTGACGGCTCCGAAGATCAACCTGAACAAGACGGCTTTCGCAGAATCGCAGGCCCCGACGCAGCAGGCGCAATACTGGCCACCCCCCAGGGTCGCCGACGTTGCATTCCCCCCGCAGGATCGGGACGACAGCGCGAACCGCTACCTCGTCCCCACCCTGGTGGTGATCGCCGCCGCGTTGGTCGTTGCGGTCGTAGTTCTGACGGTAGGCATTGTGGCCAACCGGAAGTCCGACTCGAATGACTACTCGCCGGCCATCGCCTATCCGACTTCTGGGCAGCCAACCTACCAACCCTCCTACCAAACGACGACGGAACCGACGACGAAGTCGCCGACTTACCCGACGACGACGCGGTCGACGGATGCTCCGACCCACGCACCGTCCGGGGCTAGGTCAGCCGAGCAACAACTCGCGCAGATCGCCGACGCTGACCGTCCTTACGTGTACAGCCGACTCACCGAGAGCTGGGTCCCGCAGTTGAGTTCCAAGCGGCCCGGCACTGTCGACAACGGAGTGACGTGGGATCTCGCCATGGCGCTGAACGAGCATCAACGGTTGCGGCAGGTGTACGGCGCCAGACTGTTGTGGTCGGGCCAGTGGTCGACGTTCTCGACGTCGGATTATTGGGTGACGATCGCCGATGTCGGTTACACCGGCAAGCAAGGCGCCTTGGCATGGTGCCGGAGTCACGGGTTCGACCGTGACCACTGCATCGCCAAACTGATCAGCACGACGCATGGCGTGGACGGAAGCACCGGCTACAACTGAGCCATTTTGGGTCAAATGCCTTGTACGCCAGCGCGTTCGGCCAGCCAAACCAGCATCTCGTCCGCCGCGCGGGTGTCCACTCAATCCTTGGCGAACTCGCCGTAAAACCTCGGTTCGGAGCGGACACCTTTCGCCAGGCAACGTCCGATGTCTCCTCCACAGCTACTCGAGTGGCGCCTACTCGACATTCACACCGTAATCGAGAGCAATGCCTCGCAAACCCGACGCATATCCCTGCCCGATAGCGCGAAATTTCCATTCTCCGGCACGCCGGTACAATTCGCCAAAGATCATCGCAGTTTCGTTTGAAGCATCTTCGTACAGGTCGTAGCGTGCCAGTTCAGTACCGGTCGTACTGTCGACAACACGGATGTACGCGTCGCGCACTTGTCCGAACGTGTGTCCTTGATTGCTTTCGTCATAGATAGATACCGAAAAATAGATATTCGTGACATCGATCGGCACCGCAGGTAGGTTGACGTTGATCATCTCGTCCTCACCCTCGCCCGATCCCTCGCGTTTGTCGCCCTCGTGTTCAATCGAGCCGTCCGGTGAATGCAGATTGCCGTAAAAAACGAAATGCTTGTCAGAGAGCACTTGGTGATTCTCACCGCAGGCGAGCGCGCTGGCATCCAGGTCGTAGCTGCTGTTCCAGCCCAACTCCACGGTCACCTTGGTCAGATCAGGGGCCAGCTTCTTCAGAGAGACGTTGCCGCCTTTATTCAGTGTGACACCCATACCGTTCGCCTTTCACCCGTGTGATGAAGTTGCTTCCCGCTAAGACCGATGGTGGACACGTTAGTACATAGAGTTCCTGGCATCGGTGCGCTCATCAGGGCCGGCACCGATCACCGCGGTCGACTCCGCATCAATAGCTTTCATAGATCGCCTCGCGTACGTAATCCCCAGCAACAATGGCATTGCCCGCGTCAAGCGCCCTCAATTCCGCGCGCTCATTCATGGCCAGCGCATAGTTCCTCGTGTTAGTGATCCTCGGTCACTTCACCGCAAGGGCTCACGCGATGGACCTTCACATCAGCGACCAACACACCACCACTTACAAAACACCACGGGACGCAACCTGTGTTGCTTCACGCCAGCACCCCGCGGTCTGCGTAAACCCACCTCACCGGGTCCATGCATCGGAACGGGCAAATGCCACTAGCACTGATCTGTTGGCCGTGCGGAGCGCCGCCCAGAGCGGACACTGCAAAGAAGCGATGGTTGTACTGGCGTCCGTTGTGCGGGTTTACCATCGCGCGCAGCATTGGACCGGCATCAAGTCGTTGCAGCAGGCTGTGAACTTCGGCGTGCAGTAGCCACCCATCGTCGTCGTTGTAGCGACCCGCGACCAGACCAGGATCCCGCGCGAAGGCGGCACCTGTGTTGGACATGATTTGGCCGAAGTAGCTGCTGCGTACCTTTCGAAGCTCCTGTAGCGCATCGAATTTCGACAGAATCACCGCCAGTCGGGGATTACCGTCACCGATGAGGCGCATCACCGTGCGCAATACCTCACGAGGGTCGCCCCCGGTCGCGGCGTCGGTCGGTATCAGGTCGCGGAGGTGGTCGCGAACCTCCTCCACCCGCATGGGGTCGAAGAGGAACAAGACGGCGTCCGCCGCTGAAAAGAACTCCCAAGGTCGTCCACCGACGTTGTGGTTCTCCAGGTCCTCCCCCGCCACGTCGCGAATGACCAGGAATTCCCGCGTGCCGTTCCACAACCCGAGACTGAAGATCAACGGCTCGTGGTGATTTCCCCCCGTTTCCGCCTTCGGGGTCGGCGGAAGAATGCCGCGCTCTTCGTAGAGAGGCTTCTCATAGTTCTCTCTATATCGTTCGCGCGTATCGCTGTTGGCGAAATCCATCTCTCGATGATCCCGTTCCAGATGGCGCTGGAGCTGTTTGATCATCACCGCGATATACACCGTCTTGCCGGTCGTACGGGCACCGGCCATGGCGACGCAGGTGGCATTGCCGAAACGCCAATGTGGCGGCAAATGGTAATGGCATACCGGACAGATTTCGATGACCGGCCCGTCTAACTCGCGTTCAGCCTGCTGGAGCGGACCGTCGGGCGGAGAACCGGGCGGAAGATGGTATTCGACAATTTTGCCCATCGACACCGACCGGCCACGAAAGTCGCTTGCCACCTCATCGGGTGCGGGGTCGCGTGGTTGAGCCTCGGCCCACACCGAACGGTTTTCGGGAACCGCATTGAAGCATCGCGGGCACTTGGTCATACGGGTCAATCCCGTCCGCATAAGGGCGCCACGATCGCTGCGACCGCCTGGTCGATGAGGTGCGGATTGGCGTCGTAGAACGAGTCGGCGCGAACGCCGGCGGGCGGCGGAGGCAACACAGCACCCGAGAAACCGGGATAGCGCCGGGCAGACTCCGAGAGCACCAGCAGACTAACCGGAAACGTCTGCTGGGCGGGCCGAATCGCCACATCAGTGATCACCACCGCCAGCCCGGTAGATCCGGCGATGCGTCCTACCGCCGCATCGAGATTCGCGCCGATGCCGTAGCCGGATCGGTCCAGCGCCGCTATTGCCCGCGCTCCAAGCTCACCGACCGATTCCGTGGAAATCTCGGTGTAGCAGCCATCGGCCAGGCACGTGCGCAGCGGCTGTGATCCCCCTACTACCGCCGCAATGCCCGCCACAAGATCAGTTGCAGCAGAGAGAGTTCCGTTAGCAACAAGTGACGCCACCGACGTCGAGGCATCGATAACACAACCCACTGTTACCTGGCGCTCAGGGGGCAGCGAATCCATGCCGAGCGCACCCCGGCACGCCACCCGAGCGCGGCTGGCCAACGCGGGCAGCGGTGCATCCGCAGCAGTAAGCCGCGTTGTTACGGTCACCTGATCAGGGCTTGCCGGCGCGATGGTGGCCAATTCGATCGAAGCCAGGCCGGATACCTCGCGCGGTGCAAGTTCGGCGTAGTCCGCATCCAAGTCCTGGGTGCTGTCCGGCCCGATTGTCACATGCAGGACGGTGTCCTCATCGAACTGCGATCGTGACTCAGGCACAGCGGCGATGACGATCTCTTCGTCGATACGCGGCACGATGATCATCCCCGCCGAATACGTGCGTACCGGAGCTTCGGCGCCACTGAGCAGGCGTGCCACCAGGCGCACGCTGGAGGTGTGCGAGCCGACGACCGCCAGTGTCACCGACAACGGTCGCCGCGGCAGCCGAGCGGACCCGGCGCCGTCGAGCAGGTAGGTTGCCACAGCTGTGTTTCCTCTCAGCTCGTCCAGCGAAACGCTGATCGCTGCTGAACTTTGGTGATATTTCTGTCCTGCAACCACTCGCGAGCGGCGCGTTGGTAGCCGTCGAAAAAGATTTCGGCCTGATCAGCACTCAGTCCGCGAACCACGGACCACACACCATCACGAATGGCAGCCGCGTCCGTCGGGCCGCTGTACACACCGCGCCGGACCAAAGTGTCGACCACCACATCTGCCCACGATGGGCGCCCATTCGAGTAGTCGGTGGCAGTGGTCAGCAAAGTCGGCAGTTCGAGTTCTCTTCCGATACAGCGCAATATCGCGTGCGCCACGATCCACTCGACATCGATGAGACGAATCTCCACCAGGTCGGCGACTAGCTCGACGACCTCGTCGGCACGGTCCGACAGCCCCCGACGAAGTTCCCGCGCGGCGGGATTTTCGATGTCCCATGCCGCCTCTCCGCGGGATTGACCCAGGGTGAACAGCACCGCAACAGTTTTCACCAAGTCATCGGCCAGCTCGGCGACATGGTCGGGAGGCAGGTTGTCCAAGACGGTCGAAACGCATTCCCGCAGGGCTTGTTCGACACGCTCCGCGGGCCACGGCCGCGGTGTGTGGTACAGCGCGCGCAGTCGCGCGGTCGCCACCGCGCAGAAGTCCCACACACCAGGCGATGGCGGCAGTATCGTGCCGGCGATTCTTTCGATCAACTCAATCGGCAGCGGCTCGTAGTACAGAGCGAAAATCGCGATAGCGGGCCCGACCCGTCGGGGCCACCGGTTGAAGATGTCGGGGAGTTCGTGCGTCAAGGGGCCCCGGACGCTCAGTTCGGTCACCAATTCGCGACACTGGTCATCCGGCAGGTCTTCGGCGGCTAGGGCGAAGTGGATCGCGTCCCTCGCCAGTCGCGCGGCGGCGCTCGCGGTGAGGGCATGCTTTTCTGGATTGCGAACCGCAGCAGCGATATAGCGTGGCAGCAGCACGCAATCGTAAGCATGCGGATTGGGCGGAATACCTGGGGCGCTGTGGTCACCGAACAGCCACTGCCATACGTCGTGATCGATGGCGTTCAGCACGGAAGCGGACTGGCCTGCGACCACGGGCCGCAGGACCAGTTCGCGTGTAGAGAGGCTGATCGCGACATCTTCGAGCAAGGGGCGAGCCGCGACGCAATCGGTCAGCGTGCTGACCGATGCAGGACTGATCAACGCAATCAGGTTCGCGGTCTTGCGTGCAGGATCAGGGTCGGCGCGACCAAGCCGGTCGAGCACTTCGACAACGCGCAGCTGTCCGCGCAACGACTGCATCGGATTCGCCGACGATGACGTCAATCGGTCCAGCGCATCGACGATCTCTTGCCGCAGCGCCTCGATGTCGACGACCGGCTCGCGGGGAACATCGGCGAGGGACCCGCTGAGAATCCAGTCGGGGTCTTTCAGGATGTTTTGCAGCAGATTATTTGCCGCCCAAGCCAATCCATTGCGACGCTGACGCGCCCGCAGGAACCGAACGTAGGCGTCGGCTACATTCGTAGGGGCTGTTGCCGCCAATGCTGCAGCTACCGTGGAGCCGATCCACTCAACGCTGTAGGCGTGGCCCGGTGCGTTGTCGGCAATCACGCAGTCGGCGTCGTTATGAAACTCGCTGAGTTCTCGGTCGTGACGCACCGCAATAGCAAGCGGCCACTCGGGAGCCAAATCGTAATCACCCAGTTCGCTTGCGATCGAATCCTGTTGCGCCAACAGCCTTGCCGCCGAAACTTCGTCGGCAAGCACTCCTTCGGCCAGCACTGACCAACCAGTGACGCTCACTGTCCCGGTGCTGCTGCGGTGACTTGCCCCAAACTGACCGATACTCGGTTCTTCATACTCGTCGATCGCAATCCAGTCGCCGGTCGGTGCATCGGCTGCGCGTTCGTTCGCGACTACGACGAGATGGATGCCACGACTGAGATTCGTTGTCGCCAGCGCAACGTCGTCGTGGGTGGACCAGCTGAACCTGCGGGCCGTCCCCGGTGACATGAAATAGCTCAGGGCTGCGATCCACAGCGGGCCGCTTTCGATGTCATCCGTCATCAGCATCACGCCCGGGCCTCCGGCCATGGCTGCGTGAACGGCATCCAGCAATACCCGGAACACGCTCTGGCGGTCCACGGTGGTGCCGGTAAGAAACCCAATGACGGCCGCCGCGGTGATGTGTTCACTGGGCTCGGGAGCGCTGTCACCGTCAAGGGTGGCAGCAGCGACTTCTGCGGCACCGTACGGCTGCAGCCACTGCGCAGACCGCCAGAGTTGGATCGGCCGAAGCGTCGAGGCGGCGGAAATGTCACGGTCGAGTAATACATGGGCGAACACGTTGCCGGGACGTCCCGTCGCATCCCTGCCCGCATCCACGGTGTGCCAATAAGCGGCGGTGCGAACGTCGAAGGGCGCGTACACCAATCGGGCCGGCCGAGCGGCGATCTCATCAGGCGTGGGATAGGTCGGCAACGGCGTGCCGACGTTGAAACTGGTGGCGATTCGCGCCGTCAAAGCCTGTCGTTCCACGACGGTGAGGTCACCGTCTTCATCCTTGACCTGCCAACCACCCCCGGTACCAGAGCCGTCGTCGAACGAGGTGTAGATCAGTTGCGCGTAGCGCGGCGCATAGCTGTCGAGCGGGACGCTGCGCGAAACATTTTGCGGCGAGGGGGCGCTCATTGTGCCGCTCCCGGCACAGGGTCAAACCAGCGCAGATTTTGCAGCGGCGGATCGGTCAAGGCATAGCGCTTGGTCCGATCGGCCACCGATGCGATGAAGAGGCGGAAAAAGCCTCGGTGCCATGCCCAGTCAACCTGCCAACCGGTGCGGTAATCGCCCCGCGGAATTGCGTCAAGCGAGCATTGCGGCGTGAGTTCACCACCGCGCGGCGGCCTGAAGTAGACGTGTTCACCGTCGTTTGGACTCAACGGAAATCGGTCGCGATTATTCACCATTACCAACGCCACCGGTGACTCGATGGCATGGTCACTTCGTAACAAGACATCCCTGACGTGCGGCGGCGAATCATTTCGCGATTCGAGCGCGTAATGCAGTCGGTGCAATCCCGCATAATGCAACGCCGTTATCTGTCCACGCACCTGTTCCCCCCGCGAGAAAGCCACTGGGACAAGGCAAACGGCGCAACCCTTCGGTTCCAGCCGCCGTGGCAGGATGATCGCCCCGTCGCGGCGGTACTGACTTTTGCTGATTTCAGTCAGTGGTTGACTGCGCTCACAGATCTCCTCGGGGCTGAGCGTGGCGCTACCCACGTAAACCAGCACCGCCGCTGCGTGATTGGGCCAACCGAAAGTGATGATCTCGGTATCGAAGCGCTCGATGATCTCGACGTCACTGACCGGTGGAAGCGGACGGGTCTTGACCTTAGTGGTGCCGATACGGGCCTTGCCACCCAACAGGGTGACGGGCGTCAGGTACGCACGATCCCAGGATGCAGGCCATGGCACGCCGGCGATGCGGGAACGGCCGGTATCGGCCGCGACAACGGGATCTTTGATCAGCGCCTCGTCGTCAAAGCCCTGCACCTGTAGCGCGGCCTCGGGCATTTCACTACCGGCCAACCCCGGCGGCGGCGGTGTGTTGACGCGGTACACCCGCACCTGCCCGGCTTCCGGTGTCGACCACGTCAAGTCTAAACGTGAATTATCTTCGCTGATAACGACTTCCATATCATCGACCCTGCCAAGGACGACCGACACCAGAATCTCCTGCTGACGCGGTCGCGACAATCGCACCGACGTACCAACGGTGACCTCGGCCAGTGCTCGGTACAGATAGCGCATGCCGCGGCTCGCCTCGTTGTCGACGAAGCCGGTCAAGTTGGTTTGGCCGGCGCAAATCTGGTTGCGCGGGTCGTCGCGCACGGGTGCGCTGCCCTCCAACGGAATACGGTATACCCGCACTGACCGGGTACCGGGGTAGGTCGTCCACCGGCCTATCACCCGACCCTCGTCCTCGGTGACATTGAAATCGTCTACCGGACTTACCTCTTGACCCTCGGCAATAAGGAAGGGTTGATTGTGTCGGGCATCTTCATTGTCGATGCCGACGTGGCACCACACCTGGTAGTGGCGTACCGCGCAAGTCAGGAAGCGGTTGTCGTGCACATGCAGAGAGGTCGTTACTGCCACCAGATCGCCGGCTTCCGGCTTGAACGGTGCCGCCGCATCATCGCCGGAGACGACGCGATAAATGACCATCTTGCCGGCTTCGGGTAGGAACGGCTCGTAGGCCAGCCGCAAGCCATCTTGCGTCCCTTTGATCGTGACGGGTCCGACCTTGACGTCGGACTCGCCGTACTCGTAGTCGCAGAAGTCTCGGTGCGTGAGGTCCCGGAGAATGCCCTCGACTTGCTCGTGTCGCGGCGGTACGGCCCGAGGTTGCGGTTGCCGCTTGACCGGTGGCCCGGCCGGGACAGGGGGTGTTGACGCTCGGGGTGGCGGGGCGACCGGCGGCGACGACGCAGTCCCGGATGCGGGATCAGCGAATTCCGCTATCACAGCCGCGATTTCACGACCAAGGTAGGCCGCCGGCCCGGGCAGCTTACGGCCGATCTGGTCAGCATCAGTGTGTCCGAACTTGACCAGATTTCGCAAAGTGACGTCTTTGATCAAGACCGCGCCTTCGGCTCCCTCCGAGATGCGACGGGCACGCCACTGCATCAGCGCCGCCACAACCTCAGCGTTGCGGTCCGGTGGCGTCACCTCGGAGTCGGGCGCAGAACCGATGTCTGACGGCGGCGGTTCGACTGAGGAGGTCGTCGCTTCGGGAGTCGGCAGGTCGTTGGTGGGGCTCATGAGTTCATCCGGCAACTGGTCGAACGCGATAGCTGGACTCACACCGAACTTGACCTGTTGCAGCAGGAACTCGATCGTCGGCACCCATGCTGCCAACACCGGTGAAGCGACACGCTCTGTCCACTCCGCGGGATGCGCGGCGACGGACGCCAATTCGTCCGCCGTCGGGGGTGCGACACCAGCGGCGGCAAGTCGCTCGGCAAAGATGGTCAATACCTCAAGACGCTTCGATTCCTTCGCATCGGCCATGTCAGAACTTGAACCCTCCCCCAGGCTCGGGCGGGGCGTAGCCCTGGCTGGACTCGGACACTTCTTCGGCGTTGGGCCATGTCGATGACGGTCCCGGGGCGGGTGTCGCTTCGTTCCACATCGGCTGCGCGACTTCGCCCACTCCCACGCGGATGTAGTCGACAGGTATTGCGTCACTGAACTGTGTTGCCACACAGACGATTCCGACACCCACCACGTTGTCGGTGCGGAAGTCCTGCACCACCGCGCCCGCGCCGCTGGTGATCGCGATATCAGTCAGCAGTGACGTGTCAAAACGGAACGGGTTCCCCGGTGGCGCCGGACGGTCGATCTCTGCGAGGAACTCGCGTCGAGGCAATGCGGGGCCGCCGGGTTCCTCGACGTGACTAACCAGGGTGTCGATCAGTTGTCTCAGTGAACTCGTCAGGTTGTGCAGGGCGCGCCGCCAGGTCACCTCGGCACCTGTGGAGGTCAGCGACCCGGCGAACAGCGCGCTAGCCCAATTGTCCAGGACCGAGCCGCTTCCCCGACCGGGATACATCCACAGCGGTGAACTGTCCGCCGTGACGTCGCGGGCGCCCGGTTGTGGTGGTAGCGCAGAAATGACGAGATGCTCCCATGCGCCGCTGAGCCAACCGAGATTGAACAGATCGCGGTGTAAATAGCCCACGGTCGTTGCGACGTCTGCATCCGCGGGCGCGGCGTAACCCACCGCGGTAGACAAGGGAAGACCCCACGACACCCGTAGTGTTTCACGGCTCTGCTGATAGTCCGGGCCGAGCGGTGCGGCCAGAAATGCGCCCAAAGCGCGGCTCCACGAAAGGTATTCGCCGTACCCTTGGGATAGACGATTGAGGTCACGCAAAGCCGTGCGCAGATTCTCCTCGTCGACCACGCGTTCGTCGAGTACCGCCTTGCGCTTGTTCAGTAGATGGAATAGTTCCTGCTGATTGCGGATAAAGGCTCGCACGCACAACATCAGGCTGATCAGAGAAGTGGCCAGCGCGATGGCCACGGCGTACCACCATTTCAAATGGCCGGTCGCCGACAGGTAGGTGACCACCGCCGTGACGAGCAGCATCAACACGACAGTGAACTGGATCCAGTGGGCGAGCCGTTTGCTGCTTGTGTCGGGCGCGGGCGGCAATCCGGCTGCATTGTTGAGCTTTTGTAGGAGAGCTTGGACCTCACTGTAGACAGACGCGAAGGCATCTGCGAGGCGGCGGCCCACTGCAACGCCGAAACTGCTCTGGTGTTGCCGCTGCCAGTTGTCCAGGCTGTTGCGGGTCTCTCGCGCCTCCAGGCCGTGGTCGGGAGCGCGCTCGAGGTCGTTGAGCTTGTGCCGCAAGGTCATTAGTCCGAGCGAGTCGGTGGCATCGATGCTATCGACCTCGACGCTGGCCGCGATAGCGCCAGGGATATTGCTGAACTTCTCAGCGGGTCCGGGCACGATTTCGGCTGCCCTGCCGATGATCGCTCTATTCACACCGATCTGCACCGGCGGAAGTTCTTTATTGCGTGCGCCCGCATCGGCCAATGTCATCGCCGCGCGGCTGTAGTCCTGCCAGAGTGCAGACAGGTCGGCGCGCGCGCTGTGCTGAGCCCCGACCGGCTGGCCCGCGAGCACGCCACTGAGCTGGCTGGACGCAGCTGCGATATCGGACCATTCGACGCGTCTGCCGCGCGCGGTACGACCGTTGACCACCACCTCGTAAGCAGAGCTCGCGCCGCCGAAGACGGTGCTATTGACCGTCGCCGCAATGCCGGCGGAGACGCTGTCGACCATCGCGGCATACCAGGCGGCGGGTGCGTTCTTTATCGCCGCCCACATGAATCCGAAGAACATCTTCAATGCGGCGCCCAAACCGATCTTCTCCGCTGCGGGCGCGCGCTCGTAGCTGCGTCGCGGACCTCTGAGCACGGCCGAGTGCTTGTGCCAGAGCCGATCCGCCATGTTCGTCGCGGCCAGGGCGACGTCGGTCACGTAAACGACTTGGCCGCGTTGATCACTGGGCAGGGGCAGGGTCCCGTTCTGGGCCAGCAACTGTTGACGCAGCATTGCTTCGGTTTGTCCGGTGTCGATCTTGCGGTAGAAGGACCTGGTCAAGCGCACCACTTCGCCGGGCATCACCGGTGCACGATCGAGTGGGGCGTGAGAGAGCCCGCTCCACAGACCGAGGGCGCCGGCGAGAACGGGCGCGGCGTAGCGGCCGAGCTCTACCGGGCTGTCGTCGGCTGGCAGCGGGACATGACCCAGTCCCGGACCGGGTCGATCTTCGGGCGCGATCAGCAGGTTGTGCCAGCCGTCGACGGCCATCCGCGTACCCGCCGGCACCGCAGCATTGGGACGGGCCAGCAAGGCCCGCACCCGAATCGTCTGTGCGCCAGCGACAGCCGAAGCCAGCAGGTCGGTGATGAAGCGTTCCTGGCCCAGGGTCAACGGTGCATCCGGCCCCACCATCGGCACGATGACACATACCCGGACCACGCCGATGTTTCGAGCGGTGACGACCTGCCTCATCGTCACATCGCTGAAGTGACCACCTTCGACCCGCGTCAGCAGCTGCGGTGGCGCGCTATCGCTGGGATCGGTGATCCAGTAGAACGGGTCGACCAGTCCAGCGGCGGACAGGTCCGTGAGCACCGAGAGCACGCCGTCGGCGACGCCGGTCGGCGCGAGCACCACGGTGGCGGCAGGCATGTCAGAAATTACCTCCGGTCGGAACCTCGAACACATTGCCGCCCGGACCCGACGGCGGCTGCTGAGCGCCGTCGCCTGGCGTCTCGGGTTTCAGTGCCGCTTCTGCGCATTCGGCGACAATGTCAATCAGTCGTCGGGTGGCCATGAAGACATCCGGGGCCAGGTCCCGGAATATCGGCGCTTTGGCGGCCTGCTCACGCACGCGGATGATCGAGAACGACCCACCGCCCGCCGCGCCTGGGCTACCCGGCTCCGCGCCCTCACCGGGAGCCATGTAGTGGTGACCGGTGAAGTCATGGAACTCGGTGAAATAGCCTTCGATCAACCGCGCCCGTTCGTCGACGCTGACCTCTGGCCCGGTTCCGGGCACCACCGAATCAACGCCGGTTCCGGTGAGGCCGGTTCGCAGGAACTGCGTCAAGTGCTTCTTCGCGGCCAACGAATGGATCCCCGATAACGGGTCCTCCGGTGACTCGTCGTAAATCCGGCGCAGGGCGACATAGGGCGCCAACGACGACATCACCGGCGGCTGGTGCGACTGGGCGATCGCAAGCAGAAAGGACTCCAGGATCGCCGGGAGCCAGTCGTACGGCGCCCGGAAGTCCGACGGCGGGGTGAGCAGGGGATTGGGGAAGGGCAACCATCGCCGCTCCTCGGTGCTCCACACCTGCACCGGTTCGGTGTAGGGCTCGCTTGGAACATGAATAAATCCGATGGCGCGCCCGAGGATCCACCCGGCCACACAGGCCTGCCGTTCGGCGGGGTGCATGGGTAGCGCGGCAGGCAGCGGCCGTGCGCGCCGCCTGGTCCAGAACGCCTGGCGCTGGGATGGCGAGGCTGATAGCCATTGTTGCGAAGCCTCTTCGACGACCGCGGTGTAAGCCAGTGGCGAGTAGTTCGGATAGGAGCCGAAAATGTTTATCCGCTTGAGCTTTCCTTCGTCATTGAGTGCGCGCTCGAGCGCGTCCGAGCTGGACTTGTCGATCCGCGGTTGCTCGCGCAGCGCCGCGGCCAGATCCTGGGCGACATGATTGCCCTTGAACGGGATCGCCGAGAATTTGTACTGGTACTCCATCTGAGCGGCGCCATGGATCGCCTGCATCGCCTTCTCGTTGACGCTGGCCAACGGACGGGCCAGATTCAGTGCCTCGACAAATTTGATCACGATGTCTCGCTGGCGATCGACCATCTCCGATTCGGGCGGGTGATCGGCGCCCAGCACGAATTCACGCAGTGAGACCGAACAGAATCGGTCGAATGACTCACCGATGCGGGCAACGAATTTCCGTGCCCGGTCCAGTAATTCGGGCGGTCGGGTGTGGACGTCGTAGCGAGCGCGCTGAGCGATGAGCGCCTCGCCCGTCTCGGGATCACGGGGAAACACACTGGACCGCCACGCCGCGGTGCGCTCCACCGTCGGCTGGTCGTCGGCGGGCGCCCGGGTACCGCCCACCGTCGTCCAGCTACCGGTGATGACGTGTGCGACCGCTCGGCGGACTCCCTCCTCGAATCCGCGGCGCCCACCCGCGTCGGCGCCCACCGATTGCGGGAGATCGTTTTCGTACCGTTGCTTGAACTGCGACGAACTGGTCAGCATCACTTCGTTGTTCGCCTCGGAGAAGCGGGCCGCGACGGCGTCGTCGGTCTCCGACGGCCAGGCGGCGTACTCGTCGGTTTGCAGATAGGCCAATCCCCGCTCGCGGGCCGGCTCGGCCGCGGCACGGCGCAGCAGCGTTTGCGCTTCATCCAACGCCGACAACAGCTGGTCGATCACTTCCGTGGTCAGTGCGGCGGACGCCTTGCCCACTTGATCGGCCAATTGCGCGTAGATCTGCGTCTGTACCTGGTCGGCCGTGCCAGCCAGGACTCGCTCCAGTACCTCCGAGGTATTCGCTAAGTTGCCTTTCAGGGCGGCGAGGACCGGTTTGGCATCTTCGGACACCTCGCCCACGCGGGCACCCGGTGCGTGGCGCAGAAGGTCGGCACCACTGGGTACGACGACATCCTGCAGCTGTCGGCGCACCCGCTTAACCAGGCCGGTGGCATAGGGTAATCCCTTGTCCCCCAAGGCCGCCACTGTTGCGGCTTCCAGCCGGGCAACGAAATGGTCCTGCCAACGGAATGCCACGAGTTCGGCGACCTGCTGTGCCCCGTTGAGCAGTTGACCGCGGCGTTCGGCGAGCACCATCCGGACCCGTTCGGTCCACTGCGCGGCCGGCACCCCGACGCTGGTGTCGATGTTCGGGCGCACCGATCCGTCGACGATGGCGGTCGCTTGCTGGACGGCATCGTGCCGCTGCAGGACGGCGCTCATTAACCACGACGCGACCGTCCCGGCGCCGGCCAACGGCAGACCGAGTTGTGCGCAGATGTTAGGCCACTGGTTGTCCAGTATCGCGTTGACCTGCTCTTCGTCGGAGGCCAGATTGTCCGCCTGCAAATGTCCGCGCAGTAATCGGTCCACGCTGCTTCGCGCCAGGCGCTGCGCCGAATATTCCTTGTAGCGGTCGCGGCCCATGCTGAGGCTGGCGAAACCGAAAGCGCCCCAGGGCAAATTGTTCCACTGCTTGTTGCCCCAACCGAGATAGTGCCGGTTGCCGGCCACACCGGCGCCGTTGGTCAGGTCCCATTCGACGAACTGCTGCGTGGCCCGGCCCGACATCATCAGCGCCGACAAGCCGCGGCCCAAACCGCGGTATACGGCATCGGGTGAGCCGTCACCGAAGATCACCCCTTTTGCGCCGACGTGGCGGCCGACGGGGAACACCCGGGCGAACGGGATCAGCTCACCTTCACCGTGCTCGTGCCCCAACGCACGCAGCAATGCGACGTCATGCTCGCGGGCGGCACCGATCTGACTGGCCACGATCTCGCCGAGCATGGCCAGGGCGTTGGCGCGCACACCGGTGACTGCCGAGTCGGGCAGGCTGCCGAAAATGTCTGGGGCGACCATGAATACGCCCATCAGTCGTGGGTCCAGCCCGGAGACCATCGTCAGCACCCGGCAGATGTCGAGCGCCATCGACGCGCCTGCCCCGCCGGCCATCGATGACACCACCAGCACGATCGGCTGGTCGTTCGGATCGAACGCACCGGCCCCGGGCACCGACAGGGCCCGCATTTCGGAGTCTGTCGAGATCAATAACAGTCTGTCCCAAGCGCGTTGCAGTTCCTCGCGTACCCGCCCCACCTGACTGAGCGTGATGATCCGGCCGAGAGCCCGGTACTGACCGGCGCCGGTGCTCAGCGGCACGTGCACCGACTCCGGGTCGCGAGGCGCCCATGTGGCTACGGTGTCCAGAGCCTGCCGACTGATCAACTTCTGCGACAGTGCGCCGTCGAGGACCCGGTAGCTATCGCTTTGCGGCCCGGTCCCCACATAGCTGCCACCCTGATCTCGCACGGTGCCGATGTTGCGGACCGGCGTCGGCGAGGAAGGCACGTCGAGGTGAACGAACTGCCAGCCCTGCGGGATCTGGCCGATGCCGTACTCGGCAAGATCGGAGTGCAGTTGGTCCATCATGTACGCCAGCGTGGCGCCACCGGAACCGCCACATCCAACGACGAGGAACTTGCGCATCGTTGCTAATCCTCCTACGGTCGCGCACCCAGATTTTCGATGCGCCGCCACAAGCGTTGTGGCCGATTATCTGAACGGGTTAGTTGGGTCACCACCGGGAGGCGGCGAAGGCGCGGGTGAAGAACTGCCGGGGCCAAACGGGTGGGGAGAAGCACTGGGCCCGAACGGATTACCCGGTCCCGGAGCATGCGGCCCAGACGGGTATGCGCCGCCCGGCCGCGATGGCGGGGGTGGGAATGCACTGCCGCCCGGACCGAACGGCCCGCCACCCGGCGCCGGCTGGGGCGGGCCGTATGGCGTTCCACCGCCCGCGGCAAACGGATTGTCACCCACCGTCGTCGGCGACCCTCCGCCCCCGAAAGGATTGTCACCCGACTGCGACGACGGCGGCGCAGTGCCGGTCTTAGTACGGGCCGCGAGGTCTGCCAGAACCCGCGGCAGCGACGTGGTGATCTCGGTGGTGAGTCGGTCAACCACCTGGGTACCCGCGTCACCGCCGACCAGCAGCACCACCGTCGCAACGTCGGGCGGAGCCGCTGGATCCCGCAGCACGAACCAGGTGTTATGCACGGCCAGCGGCAGTTTCGCATCCGGTGTCTTGCCGTGTGTGGCGCCCGATTTGCCACCGGCGCCCGCGCGCCCGGGTGCGGACGCGACCACAAAGCCCGCACCGAACGGAGAAAGCCCGATGTGGGTGCGCAAGGTGATACCACCCAGATCCAGCCGGCGCGCCGGCTTGCCGAGTCCTTGTACGAGACTGACCAGTTCACCGTCTCGCACCGCAAAGGTGCTGTTGTCCCGCAGGACTGAACCGCCCGACACCCGGACTGGAATCTGTTGGGAGCGGAGGGATTTGGCGGGGATCCGGGTGATCAACCACTTCGAGAGGTACAAGAGCAGCAGTGGTATGCCGGGGCCCAGAATCATGGCCAACGCGAACGCGTAGCCAAACTTGGCTTTGTCCAAGGGCTTGTGCAATGAAGCGGTGAATGGCACCTCGACGGCGACCGGGTCTCGGCTACCGTCGGCCGGCGCGACCATCACCGTCACGGTGCCGTTGACCACTCCGTTGGCCTTGGCCGGGATTTTGATCGAGATGGGCAGGGATTCTTGTTTGTTCTCACCCGGCTTGAGGCAACTACCCGCCGACTCCGCAGGCGACTCCAGCGTTACCTTGCCGAGCCCGTCGGGTGCTGCGACGACCTTCGTGCCGTCGCTGGACAGCCACGCACACCCCGGTCCGGTCACGTCAACTTTCCCCTCGAAGGTGCCGTCGCCTTCGAGAGAACCGAAATCGATCCTGCCACCGACTTTCGGATACCCGACCGGTGGTTCGATGGTGACTGGCATGTCCACCCGTTGGGTGGCCAGTGGAGTGCCGCGCACCGGCATCCCACTGGAATCCACTGCATCTGCTGTGGTGACGTCCAAGGTCAGCTTCAGCGTCGCAGCACCGGGCGGCACCTGCGAAAGATCCACCCCCTGCGGCGAACGAATGCGATCTTTCGGAACATCCACTGCAATAACGTGTTCAGAGCCCTTCACGTCCACCAACACCGCGGACATTTTCGCCTGGCCGGGCAACGTCGTGGGGTCGACGGCCGTCTGGCGGCCATCCACCAGTCCGAACGTCAACGAGACGTTCGTGTCGCCGTTGTGCAAAGTGGTCTTTCCCGCTCCCGGCCACGCGGGGTACAGGTCACCCGAGATGTGGATGCGCGAGCGAGTTTTGGCCGTCCCATCGCCGACGGGGTCGACGAAGACCAGCGCCCAGACACCCTGCCATTGCGGCGCTTGGGGATTCGACATGTGAATCGAGACCGACTTCGAACCCTCGGGTTGGTAGTCGATTTTGACGCCACCCGCGTCGAGCGTGGCGGGCCCGTTCTTTAACTCGATCGGAGCGCCGTTCGGGGGCACCAGGTAGGCGACGAGTCCGGGATGGTCGGCCCCGGCCAGTACGCTGACCGCGCGCACCGAACGATCCAGCACGAACTTGTGTTTGGCTTCCTCGCAGATTACCCGTGCACAAACACCTCTGTTGTCGTACTCCATCGGTGGTTGCCCCGGAGTGGTCAACTTGTCGAACACAAACAAGAGGTCGTCGATGTTTTGTACCAAGTAGAAGTCGCCGGGGACGGGGCTACGGATCGCTCCGCACGACGGCACCGCTGCAGTCGGTTGACCGGTCGCGATCGCTTTGAGTAGGTCGAAATCCGAGGTTAGTTCGGCGTTGGGCGCCAGTCCGATGGCCAGGGTGACGATGCCGGAGGAACGCAGTTGATCGGCCAATCCCCCGCCGCGGCAAATGCTTTCTTGCGCGGCTTTGATAGTCGCCTCTTCGCCGGCATCAGAGTTCAGGTTGATGCCGGGGGCATATGGTTTGGTGGCGTCGCGCTTGGTGAACTCCAACTTTCCGTCGGTGAACCACGCCAGCGCCTGGCACTTTTCACCTTCTCCCGGTTTCGAGGCTTTTCCCAGCGCGGTTCGAGCGCCGTCGAGGGCCAACCAGTAGTCGGTGTCCGGTCCGGTGTTCTTGTTCTTGAAGGCTTCGATTCCCGCCTCCACGGTCGGCAGGCTTGCGGCATCGAGTCTGGTCCAACTCAACGCCGGGTGGTAGTCGTCGGAGAATCCGGCAATCGCGATCTCCAGACTGATGCCCGCGTCGGTGGAGAACTGAGAGAGCTTACGGGCCAGATACTTTGCGGCGTTGACCCGGTTGGCCTGCGGGTCGGTGGATTGCAGACTCCCGGATTCGTCGATCATGAGCAGGATCTGCCCGGACTTCTGAGCCGACAGGCAGCCGCCGAACCGGTCGGCCCCCGGGGTCTCGCTGGTCTTAGCTGGGCCAGGCGCGGCGAGGAGAACAGGAAGCAGCAAAACCGCCAGCGCAGCGGCGAAATTGCGCATCCGGGTCACTGTTGACCTACCCACCAGGCGAAACTCGCCGACGACACCATGATTCCGATCACCACGAGCGCGGCCACCGCCGCGTAGGCCATGTTGAGCCAGTCAGGACGTAGGTACACCGGTTCGGCGCGCCGTGCGGTGTCGCGAGCGACGTAGAGGGCCAGTACGCCGACGGCGACAGGTCCGGTCAGTGTCCAACCGACGAGCGCAAGCTCGTCAGCCCACCAGGCTGTCGCCAAGACCGCGCCGATGACAGCAATAGCGGCACTGACCGCAAGCAGAGCGGTCGGCGGCTTTGCGATGGTGAGCGGCCGGGTGCTGCTGGACGTTGCTGCCCCGAAAGGCGGCTGACCGCCCGGTCCCGGTCCGCCGGCATTCGCCGTAGTGCCCGGGTCGAACGGGTTATATGGTGAGCCCACAGCACACTTCCCCTGGCCTCCCTTACAGGTTTGCGGCCCTCGGTCCTTTGCCTATCCTGTCACAGCCACAATCGGCTCGGCAGAAGTGCCGCCAATTGTTGTCCCAGGCACCGACAAGTCCCGGAAGCGGAGCGCATATCGCACAGAATCGCTGGTCAAAGTGGTCAGCCGACATGTTCGGCCAGCCAAGCTAGCATCTCCTCGGCCGCGCGGGCCCCACTCGAGGAAGTCACCACCGTGCGCGGCGAACGCCAGTCGAGTGCGTGCAGCTCGCCATGCGCCGGGCGGATGGACTCGTCAGCGTAGCTAAGTAAATCGGCATCCAACGCCCCGTCTCCGGCGGCCAGCAACGGCGCCGCATCGGACAAGGCACCGTCCTCGACGAGACGTCGGCGCACCTCGGCGACCGCATGCGACTTACGCAGCGCCTCGGGGACCGCATAGATCTTGCGGCCCTGCCGGGAAACCACCCAGCCGCGGCCCGCGCACCAGCCGGTCCAGTCGTCGAGGAAGCTGACGGGCATCTTGTCCTCGTCGACCACCAGGTAGCAGAACAGGTCTTCGGCGATGCGGAGGTTGTGCACCCACTCGTCGCTGATCCGGGTCCGCAGCGCGGCGACGACCTCTTCCAGTGGCGGCCCGCCGTCCCGGATCCGGGCGGCCATCGCTGCGCTCCACGCTCCATCCGCGGCGGAGTCGACCAGGATGTTGCCGCCGTTGCTGGTCACCGCGTAGCGAAATGGGCTGCCCGGCAGCTCTATTCGTTGATATTGAGCGATGGTGCGGGTGGTGGCCGGCACGAACGGGACCCGAACGGCCAGTGCGCGCAGCCGCTCGACCGCCTCCAGCGTCATGAACGACACCGGCGACCCGTTGTAGATCTCCACACAGGCACGGTCCTCGCCAGCGAAGTGGCGATCCGAATAGATCAGGGTGCGGTCCAGGTCGCAGGCGATCAGGACGCTCATGTGCTGACGTCCTTGATCAACCCGACACAGGAAAATGCCAAGTCGGGATCGTGCACGATCGGCACGTTGCGCGCCTGCGCCAACATCCTGATGTGCCGGTGCTCTGGCCCGTCGAGGTCACGCAGCAGAATGCGCCACGGCACCCGCCGCAGCAGGACGCGCGTGGTCTCGCCAATGCCAGGCTTGACGAAATTGGCGGTGGTGATGCCGTATTGGTGCTGAATCCGTTCGACCGTCGCCCAACCCGACCATGTCGGCGCGCGGTCGCCGGCCTGAACGTCTGCGACACCGCGCCGCACGTCGTCGACCACGGTTTCGAAGTGGGCAGACACCGAGTCGAGGAATGTCGCGGATTGGTCGTCGTCGGCGAGTTCTCGGTAGAACTTGGCACCGTGGAATTGCCCCGGTGCCAGCAGGCGGCGGTTGAGGACGGTGCGGGACACCAGCCCGGAGACAGTGGAATTCAGGCAGGCCGAGGCGATCAGGAAATCATCCCTAGTCCCATACGTGCGCACGCAGTGTCCCGGGTCGGCGAGCACCGCGAGATCTTCGTTGAAGGCGACGTCCGTCTGCCGGCGATATTCGCTCAACGCCGCGCTGAGTTCGCGGGTGATCGCCCCTTTGCCGGTCCAGCCGTCGACGAACACCACTTTCTTCGGATCGTGTTCGTCGACAAGGTAATCCAGTGCGACGGTGTCGATACCCCGATCACGGACGATCGAGATCGCGTAGTGCGGCACCGTGTCGCCGTGATGGCACAGCATCCAGCGGCGCATCAGAATCCCGATGGGGGTTCCGGCCCGGGCCAGCGACACCAGCACGACGTCGCGGCCGCGTTCGGCCGACACGAGTTCGGTGACCACCCCGACAGCGACGGCCAGCCGCCGGGAGCTTTCGGCCAGCACATCGCTGAACAAATCTTGGTAGTCCTGGTCGGGTTGGTATTCGATTGGCAAGGACTCGGCGTAATGTGCGCGGCCACTTTGAATCGCCCGCTCGCGCTCGGCGGTGTCTGCCTCGAGGGCCATCGCGGACAGGTCGGTGAGCAGCCAGCTGACCTCCTCGGGCGCATAGGAACCGAACCCCGGCCCGTGCAGCGGCTTCACGCGCCGGCACCGTATACGGCAGCGACCAACACGTCGTAGCCGGCTTTGGTCAAAACGTCGACAATGCCGCCGGATTCGTTGAGGCGTACCGTGTCCGCGCCGGCGTCGACCATCAAGACCAGGACCGGCTCGGCATCGGGCCAGCCGTTGTACAAGAAACGAGGCGCCTCGTCGCCCGGCTCGCAGGCACTGAAGCGGTAGCCGCGTCGCAACGGATAGTCGGGTACGTCGTGCACGTAGGCGGGCGAGCGGGTGCTGGACTGGTAGCGCACCGCACGACCGGCATCGGCGAGCCCGTCGGCAACCCGCAGCGGCAGATACATGAACTCCTCATGGCCGACCACCAGTACGGGCCGACCCGGATCGAGATGCTCGTCGAGCCGGCCCAGCAGCGGGTCCAGCGCGCTGTTCAGCGCTGAGCGGTCCGCGCGGGTGAAGCCGTGCCGGCCGCCTTCTGGAATCGACAGCGGCACCTCGACACGCCGGACGGTGCCACGCCGGGCCCGAAACGGGATATTGAGCTCAGGCGCGGGTAGCGCGTTGACCTCGCCAAGAAGGCTCTCCGGCAACGTAACCCGACCAACCGCGAGGCTCACATAGTCTATTCGCACGCCGAGTTCCCCGGCAGTCTGGGTGACCGCCTCCTCGTGGTGTGGCTCGCGGACATCCACCAGCGAGGCGACCACATAGCGGGACCGGGGTATCAGCGGATGAAGCGCCCGGATAGCCGCTAGCGCCGTTGTTCCAGTGGATATTTCGTCGTCGGCAATCACCAATGGGCGTTGCGCGGCGAATAGGCCGGCTCTGGGTTGCAGCGTGTGATCGGTGGCGTGCGAATGACCTTCCTGGAAGCCGGCATAAACATGTTCGGCGGGCCGTCGCGTCGTGTGCAGGTACACGGCGGCATCGAGTCGGTCGGCGACGCAATGCCCCAATCCCGTTGCTGTTTCGGCCATTCCGAGCACATCGACGTCGTCGTCGGCCACCGCCTTGATGCACTCACCCAGCTGGTGCCCAGCGTGAATCACCGAGGCCGGCTCGGCAGCGATGTGTTTGCCCAGCACCGTCGACACCAACAGGTGCGCGCGGCGCGGATTGCGGCGCAGGCCGGGCAACACGAGGTCGGTCACCGAAACCGGGCCCGCC
Source organism: Mycobacterium sp. NGS22 (assembly GCF_059813095.1). NCBI lineage: Bacteria > Bacillati > Actinomycetota > Actinomycetes > Mycobacteriales > Mycobacteriaceae > Mycobacterium > Mycobacterium sp. NGS22. The sequence goes on along the minus strand of NZ_JCALDY010000017.1, from coordinate 34,413 downwards.
GCATCGCGGTCGGAGATCGCGAAGCCGAATGTTCGTGTCGCCCACGACGACGAGGTCATCGGCCGGCTAGCACCGTCAGCAGGTCTACGAAAGACACCCCCTGGCGCGCGACACCGAAGACACGCGCGCGCCGTAGCACCTGCTCTGCCCAAATCCTGTGGGGCCGTGGCTCGTTCATCTTGTTGCGATACTCCGAGCGACGCACCCCGCTTTCCTCGGCGGCGGTCACGTCGAGCGCGTCACGGTATTCCTCGTGGGTCACCACCGCCAGCGCGTGCACGGCCGGCACATGCGAGGGATGGATGACCGTCTTGCCGTGCATGCCGTTGGCACGATCCAGACTCAACTCCCGCAGCAGGGCGTCGAAGTCGCGGCTCACCAACTGGTCGCGAAACCGCACCGCGTCGTGCTCGGCGAACGGCGTGGTCCGCAGCATGGGACGAAACAGTCGCTCGTGATCGGCGAAGTACTCCCACACCGGTCCGGTGATCACGTACCCGGTGCCGTCGGCCCGGCCGAAATAGTTGACGATGTCGCTGATCGCGTCAGCGATGACGCGTACGTCGTAGATCGTCAGATCGCGGTCCCGCCGGATCCCGAACACTCCGCACATGTCGGTGGCCCCGATGCGCAGCGCCAACACCGAATCGCGGTAGCCGGCAAGCACATCGGCGATGGCCGTCAGTTCGGCGTCCCGGCTCTCGCAGTACGCCAACGCGGCGGACTCCAGCACCGGCATGGAGTAGAGATGTTTGCCCAGGCAGCGACCGGCTTCGGCGGTCTCGTGCAGGAACTGCTTTCCGGTGTCCGCAGCGAATTTAGGAATCACGAAGCCACTCAACACGTCCCGGCCACCGCGCAGCGCTCCCGCAATCCGGCCGATGCATTCGGCGCTACGGACCCGGACGAAAAGCATGGCCGGTACGGCTTCGCGCGTTTCGGCCAGTTCGTCGAGGACGGTGACCACGGCGTTCAGTGCCGACTCCGCCGATCCGTGGTCGACGGCATCCTCGAGATCGAGCACCATCGAGCACACCCCGGTGTCGGCGCGCCGCGCCACCGTCGCGGCGAGATCGGGACGGTCAGCGGGGATGTAGAGGGTGGCACCCAAACCGACCGCCAGCAGATCTCGATCGGCGTCGGCGGGCAACTCCTCGGGTGCAAGGAAGAAGAGCCGTTCCTGATCGGCATCCGACAGATGATGGAAATGCCGGATCCCCGTTGCCGATGGGGAGCCTCTCATTGCGCGGCCCGCTGCCTGATGCGAGCAACGATCGTCGCGATGAAGTTGGATACGTCCTCCAGCCCGCGGTGGTAGCCCCAGTAATCCGGGTGTGGGCGCTGCAGGCCCTCGACCAGCAGGTCGATGCGCGGGGACTGGGCGTCCAGCGCCGCACCCCATTCCTGGACCGCGCCCCGGTCGACCGCCAGTCGTTGAGCGTCGCGCAGCCGAAACCGCACTTCTTTTTCCTTGCGGGCCGGGTCGCTGCGCAGCTGACGCAGCATGGCAAGCCGGTCGCCCACGGCGTCGATGAGCTCCTCGGCCGCGGTCAGCTCGGCGCGTGCCTGCACCCCCAGCTCCAAGGATTCCTCCGGTTGGCGCTGACGCTGGGCGGCCACGGCGCGCGTCAACAGCCCGTCGGCGCGGTCCAGATGACCGCGACTGGCCGGGCCGTTGTTCAACAGGTCGTTCGAGCTGTCGGCATGGAACTCCCGCAGCAGTGCCGACCTGTTGACATCGACGCTGTCCACCCGGTTGCGCAGCGCATCCAGCCGGGTGCGCAGGGAGGCCACCGTCTGGCGCGCCCGCTCGTCGCGCTGGGGCGCCGCGTCGAGAGCTTCGACGACTGACTGGACGGCCGCCCGGAGCTGACGACTGCGCTCGGCGACCGGCGCCAGGTCACGCTGCTGGCGCGCCGACTCCAGGTCGCGATACGCCACGCTCAACTGATCGTTGGCGCGCTGCACCGACGGGTAGGCCCGAAACGCGTCCGGGGTTTGCGACAATCTGCGCGCCACGTCGTCGGCTTCGGCGATCGCGGCCTCCGCGTCGGCGCCCACAGCAACTCCGCGAGCCGCCGCCGCGTCCAGGGTCGCACGATGTCGTTCGTGGAACTGGTCCAGGCTTCGCCGCGCCGAATCGAGAAGTTGCTGCGCTCGGTCTAGGGTTACCGTCCGATCGTACGAATTGCGGTAGCCGCCGGGGAAGTCACTACCGGATCCCGTTGCGGACAAATAGGCGGCCGTGGCGTCGTCGCAGGCGGTGCGGACCGCGTCGAACGCAGGCTCGAGCGCCCGCTGCGGCTCGACCGCCGTCGCGGCCTGAAAGAGGGATTCGACCACGTTCCGGCGGTTTTCCATGTCCAAAAACGCCGCCGTCAGGGCGGTTTGCGCCGAGTCGAACGATGCGTCTGTGCGGGGCTCGCGAGACCGTCTGAACCACCGACCACGCACACCGCGATCTTAGCGGGCACAAAGTCCTCGCCTGATAGTCGTCGCTTTATCCGTCGACGGTGTACTACGGTTGGCATCGGTTCCTGTGTTTGCAGATACCTAGTCCGACAAAGTTTTCTCACATCATCTGGAGGGGTGCTCGATGGGTGTCAGTCTGAGTAAGGGCGGCAATGTTTCGCTGACCAAGCAGGCGCCGAATCTGACGGCTGTCGCCGTCGGCTTGGGTTGGGACGTCCGGACCACCACAGGCACCGACTTCGACCTCGATGCCAGCGCCATCGCCTGCGGTGAGAACAAGAAAGTGCTGTCCGACTCGCACTTCGTCTTCTTCAACAACCTGCGCTCGCCCGAAGGTTCGATCGAGCACACCGGAGACAACCTGACCGGTGAGGGCGAGGGTGACGACGAGGTGATCAACGTCGACCTGGCCAACACCCCGCCCAACATCACCAACATCTTCTTCCCGGTGTCGATCTATGACGCCGACTCGCGCAGCCAAAGCTTCGGGCAGGTCCAGAACGCCTACATCCGGGTCATCGACCGCTCCAACGGCAGCGAACTCGCTCGCTACGACCTGTCCGAGGACGCCTCCACCGAGACCGCGATGGTCTTCGGCGAGCTGTACCGCAATGGCGCCGAGTGGAAGTTCCGCGCCATCGGCCAGGGCTACGCGTCGGGGCTGGCGGGGATCGCCCGCGACTATGGCGTCAACGTCTAGCGTGGCTCCCAAGGTCGGCGCGCTACGGATCTTTTGGCCGTCACTACTCGTCACGGTCCTTTCACTAGGCGTTGCCTTCTGGTACGGCAGCGTCCAGGCACTCATCCTGTGTGCGATTCTGGGCATCCTCGAGGTGTCGCTGTCGTTCGACAATGCGGTCATCAATGCCACCGTGCTGCGCCGCATGAACGAGTTCTGGCAGCGGATGTTCCTGACGATCGGGATCTTGGTCGCGGTGTTCGGCATGCGGCTGGTCTTTCCGCTCGCGGTGGTCTGGATTACCGCGGGTCTGAATCCGCAGCAGGCTTTCGACAAGGCACTCAATCCTCCGGCCAACCACGCCCCGTATTTCCCCGACGGCAGTCCTAGCTATGAGACCGCGCTCACCGGGGCGCACCCGCAGATCGCCGCCTTCGGCGGGGCGTTCCTGCTGTTGTTGTTCCTGAACTTCATCTTCAGCGAACGCGAGATCACCTGGCTGTCCTGGCTGGAGCGGCCGCTGGGTAAAGCCGGCAAGCTCGACCAGCTCTCGGTGGCGGTCGCGGCGGTGGCGATCATCTTGTCCTCCCAACTCATCGCGAAGCCAGAAAATCAATCCACGGTGCTGTTGTCCGGATTGCTCGGCTTGATCGTCTACATCGTCGTGGACGGACTCGGGTCGATGTTCGAGGTGGACGACGAGATCACCGATCCCGAAACGCCGGTGGCCGGTGGACCTTCCGAAACCGCCAAGGCGGCGGGCAAGGCTGGCTTCTTCCTGTTCTTGTATCTGGAAGTCCTGGACGCGTCGTTCTCGTTCGACGGCGTGATCGGTGCGTTCGCGATCACCGCGGACCCCATCCTCATCGCGCTGGGTCTTGGCTTCATCGGTGCGATGTTCGTTCGGTCGATCACGATTTTCCTGGTGCGCAAGGGAACGCTCTCCGAGTACGTCTACCTCGAACACGGAGCGCACTGGGCGATCGGCGCTTTGGCGACGATCCTGCTGATAACCACCGGGACGATCGAGATCCCCGAGATCGTCACCGGCATGATCGGCGTGGTGCTCATCGGTGCGGCCTTCCTCACCAGTGTGGTGCGCAACCGTAGGGAACGTGCCGAAGAGGTGCCGGAGCGTCAGGCCGCCGAGGTCGATTAGCGCGCCGATTCCGCTACGAAAGGGTCCTCATGGGTATCGACTACAACAAGCGCCCGCAGTCCCAGCCCGGCCCTTCGGCGTCTCCGCCGCCACTGACCTACCCCGCCCCCGCGCGTCCGTCCTCAGTTGCGCCGTCGGCCGGCGGAGTGAGCCTGTCCAAGATCAAGCTGACCAAGGACGCCCCGCGGATCAGCTTGACCAAAGCCGGTGAGCGGCAAGGGGTTATGCGGGTCAACCTGAACTGGAACACCGGCGGCTACGGCGGTGCCGTCGACCTCGATCTGGGCTGTCTGTACGAGTTGTCGACGGGACGCAAGGGTGTCGTGCAGGCGCTGGGCAACTCCTACGGGTCGGAGTTCTCCGAGCCGTTCATCGCGCTGGACGCCGACGACCGCACCGGATCGGCAGCCGGCGGTGAGAACATGCGCATCAATCTCGAACAGCCCGAACGGTTTCGGCGGATCCTGATCTTCGCGATGATCTACGAGGGCGCACCGAACTGGGCGGCGGTCGACGGTGTGGTGACCATGTTCCCGACCTCGGGTCCCCAGATCGAGGTGCGGATGGACTCACCGAACAACCAGGCGCGCATCTGCGCGATCGCCCAGGTCTACTATGCCCAGGGCGCGCTGCACGTCAACCGGGAAGTGCAGTACATCAACGGCGGTCAGCGGCTGCTGGATCAGGCGTACGGCTGGGGCCTGCAGTGGCAGTCGGGTCGTAAGGATTAATTTCAGACGCGGTGCTGCTGGGCCATCTGCGCGGTGATCACCTGATTCAGGCGTTGCAGGCCGCCGCTGGACAGCCCGTACAGCTGAGATTCGATGGTGCGCACCACCGCTGAGTCGCTGAGCACCTTCTCGCTGGACTGGATCAGGATGGTGCCGGCGCCGGTGAAGTCGAACTGACGTTCCTCACCCGTGTTGATGCCGAACCGCGCCGCGCCGGCCGCGATGAAGCTGCCGATCCAGCGCTGGTCGTAGTGGTGGCTCGGTGACGGGCAGTCTGCCCAGCCGACCAGCGCTTCGGGATCGACGCGCGCCGGCGGTTCGACGAACATGACCGCGCCGTTGGAGGACGCCAGGAACTTGCCGGTGCCGATCAGCGTGACGAATCCGGGCACGATCGACTGGTTGAGGGACAAACCTGGTTGGAACGCAAGGAGATTCGCCGCACGGATGGTCAGGTTGCCGTCGTCGAGGTCGTAGGAGTTGATGTCGTAGCCGCGGTCGCCGATGATCAGCTTGCCCTGGCCCTCCGCGACCGTGTAGTCGCCGAAATACAGTGGCGCCGAGAACTGTTGGGAGACCATGTGCATCAGTCCGCCCTGCAGCCCGTGGGTCAGGGCGCGGAACTGCATCTGTCCGTAGTAGGCGATCATGGCGCCCTTGCGGATGAACCACGGGTTGAGCAGGTCGATGTTGAACGCGTACGGGTTGTCGGGGATGTTGTCGTCGCCGGGCAACGTGTTCGGGTTGAGTATCTGACCAAACGAGGGGCTCACAGCTTTTCCTCCGATGCCTGCACGTAAACGGTTCCCTGCCCATGGCATTTCAGTTGCATCGCTTCGCCCGATCCTCGTCCGACGGCGTCGCGCCAACTCATCGCGCTCTTCAGTTCGGTCTGCACATTGCCGTAGACGCCGACGAAGGCCTGGGGGTCGACCACCACCGGATTGGGGCCTCCCACTTGAAGTTCCAGCACTCCGCCGTGGGCGAGCAGGACCGCGGCGCCGTGCCCGGACAGTTGCGTCGTCCACAGGCCTTGGCCGGTCAGGGCGCCGCTGGCCGCGCCGCGCAGCATGCCCATCATGCCGCCGCCGCCCCCGCCGCCGGTGCTGGCCACCGAGACCACGCTCGACTGCAACCCCGCGGTGTTGGCGAGCAGCCTCGATGCTTCGACTCGCAGGACCTGCCCCGGCTGGATCTCCACGACGTGCACTTCCAGTCCGGCGTAGCCGTAGTGCACTTCGCCGTTGCCCTGGGCCATCATGGTGCGTTCGTGTTCACCCTGCATCATTCGGCCGGCGAGGCGGGCGATGCCGCCCATGCCGCCCATCTGGCCGGCACCCGGGACTTGGTGCGGCGCGAACGCGACGTCGCCGGTGTAGAACAGCATCGCGCCGGTGCGGGCCACGACGCCGCCGGCCTGGGCGACGTTGACCTTGACGACTTTCGAGTTGACCTTGGCGAATACCACTGTGGTCCCCTACCGCTCGGCCGGCTGGATTGACACGACGCCCTGGCCATCCCAGCGCAGTGAGAAATTCTCACCACTGCCCTGGCCCATCGCCGTCCGCCACGACACGTCGGTGATGAACGACTGCTGCATCTGGCCTTTGGCGCACACGAACGCGTCGGGGTCGACGACGAGCGGGTACTGCGGGCTCACTTCCAGGTGGATCAAGGGACCGCCGGCGGAAAGAATCGCGACCTGGCCCTGGCCGGTGACCACCGTGGTGAACAGGCCTTGGCCGGAGGATGCGCCTCTGAGGCCGGTGAAAGTCACGTTGTTCTGCAGGTTGCCGGCCATGGCGAGCAGTTGGCGTGACTCGACCTGCAGCTGCTCGTTGTTCAGGTCGATGATCGTGACGTTCTGGGCGTTGACCGCCAAGAAGACCCGACCCTGGCCGGTGCACTCCATCAGGCTCAGCGCCTCGCCGGTGACGCGCTGTTTGAGGCCGGCCAGCACGCCCGAGCCGCCGCCGAAGCCGGCGTTCTTGAAAGTGATGTTGCCTTCGTAGGCGACCATCGAGCCGGTCAGCGCCCGGATGCTGGTGTTGTTCAGATGGGCTTCGATCACCTTTTTGTGCTGCTGATACAACTGCGCCATATACGCTCCCCAGCCGGTTGAGTTGCCAGCGAGAACCTTAGCTGATCGGGGGGCTCGGGTCATCAACTGCGACGTGGGGATAAATCCCGGTTAGGCTGCCGTCGCCGCGTGCTGGTTGTCGTCATCGACGGGGTGCGCCGATATTGGCGGTAAACCGGTTGGCGCACACTGCTTTTAGAGTGGATCAGACGTTTGTGACGCCAGTTGCTCAAGCACCAGGTCGTGCTCACCCCGTCCGAACGCCACCAGCCTCACTTCTTCGACACGCGCTTCAGAGGCGGCGATGGTCGCGATTGCCGCCGCGATGGCATCGCGTCCCGGCCAGCCGTAACTACCCGTGCTGATGAGTGGAAAAGCGACGCTTCGAGCGCCGAGCTCGTCGGCGACCTCTAACGAACGGCGGTAGCAAGACTCCAAAAGTGAGCGGTTCCGCTGCCCGGCTCTGTAGTTGGGACCGACCGTGTGAATCACCCATCGGGCGGGTAGCTCCCCCGCCGTCGTCCATCCGGCGTAGCCGGTCGCGAGCCCGTCCGGGAATCGCTCAATGCACTCGCGCAAGATTGCGGGGCCACCGACACGGTGAATCGCGCCGTCGACACCACCGCCACCGCGCATTGTGTTGTTCGCGGCGTTGACTATCGCGTCAACGTGCTGCTCGGTGATGTTTCCCTGAATTGCAGTAATAACCGGCATCCTGTCAGTATCCGCCGAAGCGCGGTCATTGACATCGGCCACCAGTTCGCGATGACACATCGCGGCTGCCAGTGGTCAGTCAGACAGATTGAATTTGGCAACGCCTGCAAGATGTTTCGTTGAATGCTCACTCCGGCTTGTCGACGAAGCGTTTAACGGGATCGGTGTCCTTGCTGGACAGAATCTGCTTGCGCTCGACCGGACATTACTGATGAAGGCTCCGACCGTGCAGGTATTGGCCGAATCGGCCGCACGCTAATTACCTTGTCACCGTTAGCGTCTCAGTTCCTGACGGTGCACCTGGCCTAGGTCGACAGCGGTCATAGGAATTCCCGGCACGTCCAATTGCTCAATCAATTACTCACGGCCACCGCTGCACCTGCCAGGACAGAAGTCCCAACGTCGCACCCTGTTCAAAGCCCGCCATTTCGGGGTTTGACTGCCGGTTACTAGTATCGAGCGCGAGGACTCGCCAACGACGATGTGTGTTCACGGAGGTATCGATGTCGGTCAAGCTGGCCAAAGGGGGCAACGTCTCGCTTGCCAAGCAGGCACCTAATCTGACCGCAGTAGCGGTCGGCTTGGGATGGCACGCTCGCGCGACCGCCGGTGCCGACTTCGACCTCGATGCCAGCGCGTTCGCGACCGGCTCCGGCAAAAAGGTGCTTTCCGACAGCCATTTCGTCTTCTACAACAATCCCCGGACCCCTGAAGGCACGATTGAGCACACGGGTGACGATCTGGTCGGCGGTAGCGGCGGCGACGACGAGATCATCAACGTAGACCTCGCTAATACGCCGCCGACAATCACCAACATTTTCTTCTCCGTGTCCATCCACGAGGCCGACAACAGACGCCAGAACTTCGGTCAGGTCACGAACGCCTACATCCGAGTCGTCGATCAGGCGACCAGCATTGAACTCGCACGCTTTGATCTCACCGAAGATGCCTCGACGGAAACCGCGATGATTTTCGGTGAGCTCTACCGGCATTCCGGAGAATGGAAATTCCGGGCGATCGGCCAAGGCTATGCCTCCGGTCTTCGCGGCATTGCGTTGGACTACGGCGTCAACGTCGAGTAGCCGTAGCGGCGCACCCTTTCGGATGACTCCGCGCCGTTGTATCTATCGACGAGCTGCGCCGATGCCAGCACCAGCGGTGTCACACCTACCTAGGTAGTGTTACACTTCGGCGATGCCGACCGCTCACCGTCGCCATGCCATCACAGAAACCAACGACATCAGCGACGCACTGGAAGTCGCGCGCCGCGAGTGGCCCGATCTTGCCCATAAGCCGGGTGCGCTGTTGCGCCGGTTGATCCTCGTAGGACGAAATACGATCGCGCACAACGACTCTGCTGCCGTCAGCCAACGCGAGCGAGCAATAGAAGAAACGAGTGGCGCACTGGCCGGGGTCTACGGAAGTGACTATCTCAGGGAGCTTCGCGAGGACTGGCCGGAGTGATCATCCTCGACGCCAGCGTCCTGATCGGCCATTTCGAGTTGGCCGATGCGCACCATGTCGAGGCGACTGCTCTGCTCAGGGCGCACGCCTTGGACAGTTTCGCTGCTAGCGTCGTCACCCTCGCCGAGGTTTACGTCGGTCCCGCCCGAACCGGCAGCACCGAACAGCTCGACCGACTGCTGGCTCAGTTGCAGATCCAGAGCCTGGACCTTCCGGCCGGCGCCGCCCGCCGCCTGGGCGAGCTACGTGCCACCACCAAGCTGAGGATGCCCGACTGCTGTGTGCTGTACACCGCGTCGCAGTGCAACGCCACCATAGCCACGTTCGACGACAGGCTCGCGGCTCGGGCGGTCGACCTGGGATTGACTGTGGCCACGGTATGACGTTGCAGGCGAGGCGACTTCGAGTGAGCCCGGTTCCGCCGAGTGCCCCTACGGGACCGGCGTGAGCTGCAGCTGCTGAGTCACCCGCGGCGGCCGACCTCCCGACCCGCATATCGGCGTATCTATACCCGAATCATCCTTGCCCGCAAGGGTTTCCGAATCCCAGGTGGCATAACTGACATACACGCCCGGCACCCGCGAACCGCCCGGACAGAACGCATCAGAATGCCAGACCAGTGACCATTGTCCGTCGGCCATCCGGGCGGTACCGAAGGCTGGGCCACCGGGTGAGCTGGCGACCGCAGCGCATCCCTCACCGCACGGAGTGAAGTACCAGTCGCTCGTAGTGATTTCGCCCGAGGCCGAGGTCACCGTCGCGAGGTAATGGCCGTCCATGGTCGGCGCCGCCGATGCGGTACCAACGGACCCAACAGTTAACCCGGCGAGCATGACGATTGTGGCGATGCGTCGTGAAACGGTCATGATGCGGCGTCCTCCCTGTGGCGTTACCTCACAGATTTGCTATAGCACAAAGGCCGCGCATTCACCGCAGTGGCAGACTGTGAGCCTGTGGTGGAGCTGTTGATCGCGGTCAACCCCGTCGAGGATTCGCGGCTGAGGTTTCTGCTCAGAGTCCCGCTTCCTGGCGGCGATCTGTTGTTCCGCACCTCGGGGACGTGGCCGCGGGAGAAGGCCTTGTTCGCCTACCCGGTACCGCTGGATGACTGGCCCGATAATCCGGTGATCGTCGAACGGGTGCCGCTGCGGTCGTGCAGTCGGCGCGGCGCGGCGATCGACGTGATCGCCGACCGGTCCCGGCACAACCGCTCCCAGCTCGTGTTCACCCAGGCTCGCGGGCGCGACGTGGTGTTCTGGCAGTCGCCGCGCACCCGCAAGCAGGCGCGCCCGAACGTCCGCACCCCGACCGCCCGCGCCCACGGCATCGAGGAGCTGCAAATCGTGGTCGACAGCCACGAGCAGTACGCCTATCGGTTCGCGACCCAGCAGGTCAACACTGTCAAGCGCGCGCTGCCGTGCGGGGACTACGGGATCGTCGTCGACGACCAGCTGGTCGCCAGCGTGGAACGCAAGTCCTTGGCCGACCTGGTCGGCAGCCTCACCGGAGGCAAACTGCGCTATCAGGTCGGCGACCTGGCCGCGCTCCCACGCGCATCGGTTGTCGTCGAGGATCGCTACTCGCAGTTGTTCAAGCTGGAGCATGTCCGACCCGCACTGGTCGCCGACGGGCTCGCCGAACTCCAGATTCGCTGGCCGAACGTACCCATCGTGTTCTGCGAGACGCGGCAGCTCGCCGAGGAATGGACCTACCGGTTCCTCGCCGCAGCCAGCGAGTGGGCCAAAACTGAACATGCTGTCGCGCAACGTATCTCACCGGTCAGGATTGATATCGCCCACCTTGACCAGGCGCCGGCAGCGCCAACACCATCCACCTCCGAAGTCCGTGCCTGGGCCCGTAGCACCGGCTTGGCGGTACCCGATCGTGGCCGCCTTCGCCCCGAGATCTGGGCCGCCTGGCACGACACGCATCGAACTTCTAGCTCGACGGAATGCCCAACCGTCGAGCCAGATCCGAGCCACCCACGTCGCGAATGAAGCCGGGGTCACCGCAGACCACAAGTTGGTCGCGCGCCCGGGAGAGTCCGACATACAGGCGTTCGCGAGACCGCTCGAAGACCGACTTCTCGTTGACGACGAGCACAACGGCACGACGCTCCAGCCCCTTGAAACCCAGGACGTGCCCATAGAAGACCTGGTCGACATCCCAGAAGCTGTCCCAGTAGGCGGCATTGCCGGCCTGTTGGCGTTCCCGCTGCTCGGGGTGCCGGGAACCGGTGGTCAGCAGCGCGACGTCCTCCGGACGCCAGCCCTGGTCGAGCAGCAGTTCGACTTCGTCGTCGCCGATGTCCATGGCGTCGTCGGTCTGGCAGGCGACGAACTTGACGGCGGGGCCGTCGCCGCCGAGGAAACGCATCGGGTGATCGACGAGCGGCTGGAACGCATTGGCGATCTGGCGGGTGTTGCGCAGATTGTGGTCGAGGACCAACGGGACAAGCGGTACCGGCGGCGAGCCGTGCCGGCTGAAGACCCGTTGACCTTCGTCGGAAAAGACGTAGAGTCCGCCGGTCTCGTCGTCCTTCAACGCCGCGAGCAGTGGGTCCCACCACGCGTCGGCGAAGTCTTGCGCCTCGTCGACCACGATCGAGTCGAAGCGCTGATTGGGCGCGAGTTGCGCTGCCAGATCGGTCATTTGGGCGGGCAGGTCGTGCTCCCAGAACTGCACCGTCTCCTCGGTCCGCAGCGACTCGTCCGGGCCCTTCGGCGCACCCCACCCCACCCCGAGATCGTGGAACTCACCGACATACGCCAGCTGGTGACGACGACGCCAATGCGCGGTGATCCGCTCCAGATACGAGGCCAGACCGTGGGAGTAGCAGACCAGGGCGACCCGCTGCCCCTTCGCTGACAGTCGTCTCGCCTGCTCCACCGCGAGGAACGTCTTGCCGCTGCCCGCGCCCCCGCGAATCTCGACTCGGTTCAGCAGCTGGATCGCATTCAGGATCACCGACTGGTGCTCGGTGAGCGTGTCGGCGGCGTCCTCGTTCGCCAGTGCCCGGGCGACCACGTTGCGTTGCGGTAATCCCCTGCCGCTCAACGCAGTCGAGAGCTGCTCGATTCCCCTGGCCGTCAGCAGGGGACGGTCGAGCTGTTGGCCGCTCAAGATATAGGTGAGTTTGTCCACGAGCGTCGGAAGGTCGTTGCGGTCGACCACTTTCCAGCGCGGGCAGTCGGGCAATGCGAAATCGTCAGAGATTTCGGCATTCGGCAGGACGACGACATGGTCCCAGCGGAGTCGTCCCTGGGACCAGCGGTCGTCGCCTTCCACGAAAGCTCTCAGCGCATAGCAGGCGTCGCGGGCTTGCCGCACCGGGTTGATCTCATGATGGTCGTTGTTGCGTCGCTGACGCCACGACCTGCCGTCGTGCCAGACCTCGCCGCCCTTGACCTCGACGCAGATGATGCCGGCGCCCTCGATCGCCACGACGAAGTCGACCTCGTGGTCCTTGAGGTGGTCGGTCACGCGTTGGTTCGGGATCACCTGGCTGCTCGGGTCGAGCTGGTCGAGGAGGGCTTGGTAGACCTTGCGCTCGGCGGGGTTAGCCAGGCGGGGCGCGGCGCTGGACGTCGACGTCACCGACTGCGTTGGGCTATCCCCCATCGCACGATTGAACACCGCGGGGGTGACAGATCTCCAAGGTGTGCTGAACCGCGTCGGCTACGTCCGTTTGACGCGGCTGATCGTGATGTCGGGCGTCGAGCACAGCCGACACGTCAGCGGACGGATCTTGAGCCGCATCTTCGACATCCGTAATGCCTTGTTGCAGAACGGATACGAGCACCCGCAGGACAGCGTGACCCACCAGTCCGCCGAATGGTCTGCCTCGTCGCAGAACTTCCGGCAGATGCACGGGATCTCGGTCTGGAAATCCAGCTCCGACAGGACCTGGAACTCCGGCAGCAGTAAGCACTCCCCGACTGTCACGTTGGAAGGGTAAAGCTGTAGTTGAGACTTTTGGTGGAGGCGCGCTCAATGCCGCGAGTCGGCTACCACCTCGCGCCCGGCACCACCGTCACCGCACCGCAGCTACTCCGGGGTGCAATCGCCGCAGCGCAGCGCGGAAATCCCGGTTCGGCGATGCTCCCGGCAACACCGCGACCACATCGCTCAACGCCTCGTCGACGTCGACTCCCCTGCGCCGAGCCCCGTACAGCGCCCCGATGGTGGGCGTGCGGCTCTGCGCCTGGACGCAGTGGACAAACACCGTCCGCCCCTCGGCGCGCAGCTGCTCTATCGCGCGCACCGTGTCCAGCAGGACGAAGTCGAGGTGGTCGTTCTCGGCGTCGCGGTCGATCAGTCGGACATCGAGGTGCTGCGCACCGGCCGGTAGCTGCGCATCGGCGACTCGGCACAACGACACGACGGCGTCGACTCCCGTCGGCAAATCCCGCAAGCCGGCGATCCCGCCGATCCAGACCTTGTCGTCGTAGGGATGCTGGACGGGCCCTCGGACCTCGGGGAACCCCTTGTAGGTGTAGTCGAACGTGTCGGGCTGGCCCTTGTCGACGATGTTCGTCGCCAACTGGACCAGACCACGCGTTCTCAACCCGGGCCAACCCTTTAGCAGCAACCGCCACCGGGACGGAACTGCCGATGCCCCGTACGCCGCTCCTAGCAGGCCGCCTGCGATGGCCGCGACGGTGTCGGTGTCGTGGCCGCCGCGCACCGCAGCCTCCAACGCCAGGCGCAGGTGATCCACTCGGAAAGTCTCCGTGGCGGGATTCTCCACCGGCACTTGGGTATTCACGATCGCCGACCAGGCGCCTTGCAACGCAGCGACCACCCAGCCGTTCTTCGCGGCGAAATGCGACGGCGACGCCGCCTCGGCGTCGTCCAGCCGCGACGACCACAGGTCGCGTCGCTCGGCGTCGATGTGGCCCAGGCCGTTTCGCACGTCGAGTCTTCCGGTGAGGACGGCGCGGCGGATTGCCAGGCACCACAGCACGCAGACGTCGCCGGCGTCTGGGTCGTAGTGCGTCAGCTCGCTCACCGCCCGCGCAGCCTCGACCAGTGCTTGCTCATCGTCGAGATAGGCCAGGGCGACCGGTGCGGTCCGCATCAGCGACCCATTGCCGGCCGTCTTCTTGGTGCGCTGGTGTAGAGCCGCGGACTCCTCCCGTGCGGTATCTGCAGAGATTCCGCGGGCCGCTGCGGACGTCAACACTGAACGTGTCTGCATGCCCACATCTTTCGCAGTCTTGGCCCATTCGCACCAGCGCCGCACGATGCGGTCTTGCGCATCGTGGTCACGCAGATCCGCACCGGTGGCGGCGATCTCGGCAATCGCGACGGCCATCGACGTGTCGTCGGTCCACTCGCCGGGTTTGAACGGCCCCAGGCCGCCGCCGATCATGTCGACCGGGGCGTCGGGAGCCAGCGTCGGCTGGAATTCGTAGCCGGCCCCCAGGGCATCCCCGGCAGCCATACCGAGCAGTGCGCCGCAGGCCCGATCACGTTGTGCAGTAGTCAAGTTCATAGTTTCCTCCTCTAGTGTTCGGATGTATGGCGAGTCATCGCGCGGGTGGTCAGACGAATCCCTGATCGACCAGGACCGTTCCTTCCGGTGTGACCAGGTGGGTTTGTCCCGACCCTTCGACCAAGCAGCACCAGCTCTTCACTTCGAGTGCTCCGCGTTGCAACTCGATGTGGAAGCCGTATTTGGCGGGCAGCGGGAACCACAGTCGTTGTCCGGGCAGCTCGTGCAGGATCTCGACCGGCGGATAGCGCAGAACTTTGCTCAAGTCGCCGTCGTAGATGCGTCCTTGGATGCGACCGTCGATGACCTCGACGAGTCGCGCGTCAAGCGCTCGGATCTGCTGATCCGAAAGCGGTGACCGCGGCGGCTGCAACATCCGCCTCAAGGTCTGTGCCCGGTTGCGCGCGACCGCAACGTCGAACGCGGTGCGTCCTTTGGCATCCCGCAGCGAGCGGGCCGCGCCCCGGTCGAGCAATTCCTGGACCACCGCGGCGGGCGCGCCGTGCCAGGCGGCTTGGTGCAGGACGGTGAACCACGCGGTACCGCCCGGTCGCCACTGGTTGATCACCAGCCAGCTCCACTCGAGGTCGAGCACCTTGATCACCTCGGGCCAGTTGCCGACTTTCGCGGCATCAGCCAAACGGTGTCCGGCGCTGACCAGGTCGTCGGCCATGACGGAGGTGTCCAGCACGCCTTGCCACGGGCTGGCCCCCTGGATGATCTCGTTGTATGACGTCATGCGCACCTCCTTCAGGTTCTTCTCGCTAGGCGAGTTGCTGGTGCCGGCACCGGTTGATGTCGGCAGCTCCGTGATCACCGCCGTGCTAGTGCGTGGCGATTGGTAGCAGCGTCAGTGTAGAGCGGGGCACCGACAAGTCGGCGCTGTTCCGAATCCCGTTCTGTAGAGCGACTACTGAAACTGTTGCTGCTCTACCGCACTTTCTACTGCGAGATTACAGTAGCATAGCGCCGCCGGCTTTCTGCGATTGAGCAGGCTAGACTGCAGCGATGCAGACCGCGGATGACGACTTCGGAGGCACTTTCGCCGAACGCGCGAAGGCGGCGCGCCTACGGGCCGGCCTGACTCAACAACAACTGTCCGACAGATTGGGCCGCGAGACACCGGTCGAGCTCGACACGTCCGCGATAACCCGCATCGAGGCCGGTCAGCGAGAGCCGCGGCTCAGCGAGGCACTCGCCATCTCGCGGATTCTCGGATTCGGGCTGGACAACCTCGCGCCACGCGCAAACCTGCAGTTCTACCTGGACGATGTCGCAAGGTTGATGAAGGAAGGCCGCGCGGCACTGGTGCAGATGATCCGTTCGGTCGACCCCGTCACGGACTTCGTCCGACGAAATCCGGACTGTCTCGGCGACGACCGGCTCGAGGACCGACTCAGCGCGCTAGTCGACCGGTTTCGCCAAGAGGTCGCGAAGGAGAGCGTCGCCATCACGCGGAGCCGGTCGGATCAGCGTTTGAAGCGTCAACTGCTCCGTGCGGTCAGCGAAGGGATCCTTGTCGGGGCCGACGAGTTGCCGCCGGTGCACGAGAAATGGTTCAAAGACGACATCGGTGTGGAGCCTTCGCGGACCGGACGACGGGGCGGACGGCGTCAGGGGTGGCGTCGATAGCGACTTCCGCTGTGCGCTGCTGTACCGCGACACTGGTCACCTGATACGTCACCTCAAAGCATCACACGACGACGTCGTACACGGCATTACTGGAATTGAACGTGCCTGTTCTGATCGCGTCCATCGCCGCTCGCAGCAGCGACGCCGAGCCACTGCCGTTCGCCTCAACGATTACAGCCCGCTCTTTCGCATGCTGTCTGATAAACCCGGTGGCTGCATGCTTGGCGCATCGGATGGCCAAAACGATGAAATCGGCGCGGCGTGACCAATCTTTGAGTTGCGGGTTACCGACGCGGTCATGGCTCGACCGGACAGCCAATTCAGGAGCGAGTTCGACCAGCGCGCTTTGCACCCGGCTCAGAACGCCTTCGTCCAAAGAATAGAGAAGCAGATTGCCCTTTATCTGCTGTGTTAGCGATTCAGTCAATTCCGGTTGGTCCCAAACCAATCCGAGATCTAGCTCGAGGTCGATACGGCTGGCCACTCTGAGTTCAACCCTCGAAATACGCGCACGTTGTCGACTCAATGGTTCTAGCAGGCGGGTTGTCAGCCGCAGTCGGGACTCTGGATCGGGTGATGCGTGTCGCGCCAACATATCCGCCAGATCCAGTTCCACAGTTGAGCGTTCGACGCTTGCCCATCGATCGATATCCGCGGTGAGGTCGTCAACTAGCCGGGAATAGTCACGAACCGCAGGCGCTGAGCGCAAGACGATATCGGTGAGAGCTACCAGACCGGCTAGGTCGGCCGGACGGAACTTTCCCTGCAGCAAGGCGATATCGATCAGCGCCTCCGCAGTTTTCGGGGCTGGAGTACCAAAGTCGTCGGCGTCGATGAAGGGGCCGGCCAACGACCACGCCCGACCGGCTGACGAATCATCGAAACCGGCTATGACGGCTGCGATTTGCTCGTCGTAGGTCGATGGTGGTGGCCAGTTTCTCCACCGCTCCTCACCGAGCAAGTTGCGAACGTCGAAACCCGCACCGACGGCGCTGAACAGTTCCGGCCACGACTCTGGCTGTGCGGCTTGCGGCTT
This sequence comes from Mycobacterium sp. NGS22, assembly GCF_059813095.1. Classification (NCBI taxonomy): domain Bacteria; kingdom Bacillati; phylum Actinomycetota; class Actinomycetes; order Mycobacteriales; family Mycobacteriaceae; genus Mycobacterium; species Mycobacterium sp. NGS22. Next base: position 16,949 of record NZ_JCALDY010000017.1, on the reverse strand, counting down.
GGTCGTCAGTCCGGACTCGGAATCTCCTTGAGCTTTGGCCCCCAATGCAGCGGTTGCCTCTAGCTCGGATGCCGGCAACCCCCCGGACTCAACGGCAATTTCTTCTGCGGCAAGTATCTCGGCAATGGGTTCGTGGCCCTGCACCGATGCTTCGCCCAACGTCGCAGATAGCTGCTCGACCTCTGTCGCAGTAACTTCGATTACGTCCTGCAGAAGTTCGGCTAACACTTCGGCAACTCCAGGGATACGCACCAATTGATCGCCAAGTGCGTCGCCCTGGCGGACCGCTGCGGCGATCGCAAGGACCCTCAGCGCCTCGACACCGAAGCCGTCGTACGGCCTGACCACTAGTGGCGGCACCAGATCACCACGATCCAGCAATGCGTCCTTGGCAGCCTGGATGTCGTCCGCATCCAAATGCGACTCGATCCATTGGTAATAGATCGCCGTCAGGATCGCGTCCTTCACCGGTCCCGGCGGATTGCTGTACGCCACCGATTTTAAGCCCGGTAGGCGGAGCAGTTCGCCATAATTGCCTAGACGGGCGAGACGTTTAATTACAAGGTTGGTGTAATTGCTACCGCTCAGCCCATTACCGGATAGTCGGTCCAGTAATGCGGCAGACGCCGCGCTTTCCCCAGCGGCCAGCGCGAGATCAAATTCCGCAAGCAGTCGCGAGAGTGGCAGCGGAGCAAGCTTGGCAGCGATCGGCTTGCGACCAACGGCGTCGATGAGTCGCTGCAATGCCGCCCATAGGTCGGCACCCATCTCCGGTCGAACATCAAGCAACAGAATATTTCGATGTTCAACAAAGTCGACCACGGCGGCGTCGATCGGATCCTTGAGGTCCAACGTACGCGCACTGTACGGTGCGTAACTCGGCACGATAAAGGCATCGACCCATTCCCGCGCCGCCATCGCGTGATCACCTGACCGCGGAACAATGTATATCAGGCGGTCGTCCGGACCCGGCCCCAAGCGCGGAAGAATGTACGGCGCATCGGACTCAGAAGACATCGCAGCTAGGAAAGGACGCAGTCGCCTACCCGTCTGAGACTGTGGGTCACGGTGCGGCCAATACCTGTTGTCCGGAACGCGAAAAAAGATGTCCAGCAACGAATCCATGTGCTTGGTTGTTATTCCCATGGTTGGCCACCGAAGCGCTGAATGAATTCAACTCTGGTCAATGCGGCGGCGGTCGGGTCGAGCAAGTACCGGCTACGTTCGTCGTTTTTGTGCATGCCTTGGTAGGTGTAATTCATCGACCCGGTGATTTGCCAATCATCTCCACAGAGGGTCTTTTCGTGATAGATCGTTTCGTCACGAATGATCCGCAGATTCGCCGGTTCGGCTTGTCGTTGCAAGTGATTGAGGAAAGACACGCTCTTGCCGGGCCTGGTAATTACCCTCAACCGCGTGCCAGCTTTGGTCAGCAGTCCCAAAATCTCGGCGAGCAGATAGGTACGGTTCAGTGGGTCGCTGAATGCGGCATCGTACGTGCCACCGGTGTTGTCAAGGACTTCGATATTCGATATCCACGGCGACATCAACCAGAGGTCCTCGCTAGGAGTCAACAACTCAGACAGCAGCACATCAGATAGCAGGTGGTCGATCTTCACCCCAGTGGCTTGACCAGTGCGTTGGTCACGCTCGCGAATCATCCTGCAGCCTCTGTTAATTCGACTATTGCGTTGACTCTGCCAGCATTGCGAGTCAGCTTAGTAATAGTCCCGTGCAATCGAAGGACGTCGCGGTCGACAGCGATCGCCGGAACCTCGCGGACCGCACCCGTGAAGTGCCGCAGGTTATCCACGGATGCCGACAACTGGACCCGGGCGTGGTCAGTGACTTCCCTGACGTAGGTTTCCGCCCAGAGTGGGTTGGTGACGTCGATAACCGGCAGTTGCTCGTCGTGTGCGGCACGAACCAACAGCGGATCCAGTTGCGGGTTTGGGCTATACGGCTGATAGTGCTTCAAACGTTGAATCCGCGCTTCGCTGCCGCGCGGCATCAACATGCTGTAAATCTGGTCCGGATTCAAATCCAGTGCTGCAAGACCCGGAATGTCAATGACACCCGTCCCGGCTAGGTAGGCCAGAATTCCTCCGTCCACTTCGAAACCCAACAAATCTTCGAGACTGTCCCAAGCTTGGTTGAGGTCAAGGACAACTCTGTCGGTGTCCGGGCTCGATCCAGGCCGCAGGTACCGTGCGGACAATGCAGCCATTGCCGGGTGCCTCGGTGGCGCGTCAATCTGCGCCCACGCATGGCGCAGTTCCTTTAATGCCGCGTCGGCGTCAGCAACCGACTCCGGCGACCGAAGGCGGGCAATAGCGCGCGCTGCTTCCGTTTGGGGATCATGAATGGCGTGTACCAACAGGCGGTTGACGGTGTCACGGACATATCCGAGTTCACTGTCATCAAGGATGCCGTCAACGAGGTGCCAAAACCGCCGTGGGTCGGTGGCGTAATAGTCGACAAACCTAGTCAAGATGCCCAATCCACCGAGCGCTGTTTCGGTCAGCCATACCGTGGCGTTCTCGGCGCCGTTCGGGTCCACGACGTCGATGATCAGGTCCGAGTCCTGAGCATCGGGGCAGGCGCGTTGGGCCGCAGCTCGGATCGCGGCAGCAATCGTGTCCCGATAAGTCTTCTGCGCTAACGCAATAGATGCCGAAACTACGTCATCTGACCATAGAATTCTGGCATTGCGGTCAACCGCTTCGACGACATCAGCATCGCTAGCCAATGCGATCAACGTGCTGACCAACCGGGCCGGGCTGTTAGAAACATCATCGCGATAGATGGCGTTGAGGACGCGTTCGATGCTGGCAGCCCACGCCCCGCCGCTCAACGCATGATGTACCTGTTGGCTTGTGTAGCCCGGGTTTTCGAGGCGATTAAGGGCAAACGCGGTGGTGTACACAAGAGTTAGCCAGCGACGCTGGAATGCGTTCGCGTGGCCCTCCAACTCCGGATCCTCCTGCAGTGCCGCGTTGAAGGCGAATCCCCGCCACTGCGGTGACCGTAGATACTTCGTCACCGCTGGCGCCGTGGCGTCGAGTTTGGTGAATTGAAACCGCACCCCGTCAACACTCAACGAGAATCCGAGGGCGACCGACTCGCCATTTCGTGCGTAGTTGACCAACAGTTCTCGGTCGGGAGCGGTGCCGTACTTGGTCTTGATTGTGCAGTCTGCGCTATCGGTGAAGCGCCGGACCGTAATGGGGTTTCCGATCGCCCCGGTGCCGAAGGCCATAGTAGGGACGCGACTATGCCACGGACTGGACCTGGGAACATCGGTGTCGGTGAGTGGCTCGGCAACGACGAACTGGGATTTCCACCGAGCGATCCCCTGTGACTGGTCAGCGATTTCCGGCGGAGGTTGGTGGAGCCGAATTGTCAGCGGCCGTAGCACTTTAATGGGTATGGCACCATGCGGGGTCCACTCACCCTCTTCGGTGTACTCATCGAGGAACACCGAAATATCCAGCGGTTCGTGCTCCGTTGCCGGGATAGGAAGCCACGTACGTTGGTCCGCCTGGCTGTAGCCGTAGCGGAGGCTGACCTTTCCCGGGACGGCCTCGCGCAGCGCGATCTCGATGCGGCGAGCCGGGTCGTCGTCGAGGAAGTCGACATTGAACGATACTTCCGGAACATTCAATCCCTCGAACAAAGTTTTCGTTAGAAACTCTGGCAACAATGACCTGGGACGCGCGCCGGGGTCGTTTCCATATGCCTTCCAACCTCGGTCGAGGCGTCGCACAATAGTGGGAGCGACCGCAAGCAGTATCGAACGCGGAGAATCCCAGAGCACTGCGTCCACTTCTTCGGTGCTGACCTGCAGGCAGGAACACAGGTACGAGCGCAGGTCGGCTCGCAGCGCATCATCAGTCGCCAGACGACTAAGAAGAGCCACCAATGCTTTCTGGTCCGCTTCGGGGGGTTGCCGACTATTTTCGTTTGGCGCTTCGACGATAACCCGGGCGTTCAGGCCTGTCCGCAGCGACAACCAGACCAATAGTGCCTGTGCCGCCTGGATTTTTAGAACGAATCGGTTGCTAGTCGGCAACCGACGGGCTGGAAGTTCGGGCGCGAATAAGGAGTCATAGGACTGATAGGTCAACCGGTCGCGCCCGTAGTCCGTCAATGTCACCACAGTCCATGGTCGGGTACCGCGGCCGCGGCCGGCGCGACCTCGTCGCTGAACGAACGATGCCGGGTCGCGAGGAGCCTTGTGCTGTAGGACCAGACCCACCCGGTCATCGTCGAAGCCCACCTCCAGAGATGCGGTCGCCACCACGAGATCTGAGTATTGGGATACCCCAGCGGATTGTGAGGACGTCAACGAAACCCGGAGTCCGCCCCCACGTGCCGCCGGATCAAGGAGGCGGCCAATATGTTGCACCAAGTCCCAAGACTGCCCGTCGAGGAAGCGTTCAGGTCGATAGGGCGCGTCGCTTGACCTGAGCCCAGCCAGCACTGGCTTCCGCCCTCGCTCGCCTTCGGCTTCCGTCAGATCATGGAACAGTCGGTTGGTGACATCGAGATCGTCGGTGAACAAAAAACCACGAGAACCGAAGACGTTCTCCTGATTGGGTAGATCCAGGACACGGCCGAACAGCATGGCGGTCTGAATGGTGGTGGATAACGCTGAAGCCTGCGAAACCGGATCGTTACGTAGAGCGATCGCATACTCTCGACCCTCTTCGAGCAAGTCACCGGGTGCTGCCTCTATGAGTTCGACCGCCGCTCGAGGAAGGCCGGTGAGTTGCGCGAAGAAATCTGCGGCATCACGCAGGGTAGCGCTCAAGCCAACGAACACCGGTTGACCTTTCAGCGCATAACGCCAGCGCCGCAACAGTAATGCGACCTGCGCCCCATGTACGCCCGAGTATGTATGCGCCTCGTCCAATAGGACCAGCGCCGGAGTTCGCGCCCCGCTAGTCCAACCCAGCAACGGGCCCATGTCGGGATCGGTGGAGTTGCGGTTGAGCATCTCGGTGGTGGTGAACAAAAGATCAGGCGGATTGACCTTGAGCTTCTCGCGGGTCAACACCAGATGCTCAATTATGAACGGTCGAGCAGGATTTGAGCATTCCAAGCGCTCGACACCCGCATTCCGATCGGTGTCGGTCCAGATGAGATCGCTGCGACAGTCCGGGCACTTCAGATAGGGACATATCGCGGCATCCCCACGCAGCTTCCATGATGCTCTCGGTCCGAAATAGTAGCCACTTCGGTTGTTGAAGGGGGTATCTCCGTAAAGCACCCCGATGCGCAGTGGTCGAGACCCCGCCGCAACCTGCGCCTCATTGATCGCAGCCATCCGGGCAACAGCTTCGCGAAGTTGATCGCGCAGAAGTTCGTTGCGCGGATAAAGAGCGATAGTGTGCACCCCCGTCCCACCACGGCGGGCGTGTGAGGCCATCGCAACAAATCCCGGCACGTAAAAAGCCATCGTCTTGCCGCTACCGGTGCCAGCGCCCACGATGACGCCGCGAGAATCATGCTGGGCCAGGTAGGCCAAGATCGACTCGGCCGCGTCGACCTGAAACTTTGCCAGCGTGGAATGGCGTATGGCGGCCTGGGCAACGGCCCCCAGAGAATCAAGCCAACCCTTGGTCCGCGAAAGCTGTTCTATCGCAGTCGCAGTCGCGACGTTGCGATTTGGATACCGGCGTGGTGCGACGTGCAGCCGGTAGTCGGCGACCAAAGTTGGCCGTCGCTGCCACCAACCTTGACTGGGACTGTTCACCGGGAACAGTTGGCGCAGCGTGGAAGCCAATCGAAGCGTCTCACCTAAGCGGGTACGGTATTTGGGCGGCGAGCTGCCGGGAATAGCGAACAGCAACGACCGGTCGATCAGTAGCGCGATTACGTCTTCGGGCAGGATGCCTAGTGGCCAAGCGCTCAGGTGCTTATCTACGACCGCTAATACTTCCTCTTTCGATAACGTGCCCGTGGTCACACCCCACGACAGCAGGGGCAGTTCGAGATCCTCAAGATCATCGAGCAATGTTGAGAGAGCGGCGCGTTCGTCGAAGTCGGGATCAGCCAACATCTGCTCGTTTGACGAGAATGTTCGCCGCCCAGCCACGTTTGCGCAACACCGCTATGTCGTCGTCGGTCAACTGATCCAATGTCGCGCCTTCCTGTAATTGCTTCAGCACTTCACGCAGGTGTGGCCCTGGATCTTCGACGGACAGCAATTCACGCCGGACGATATCGCGGTTGCGTAGGAACAGTGTGATGTCAGCCGAATCAGATGGCACTTGTCTGCTCGCAGTTTCCATGGCGGTCAGTGCATAGTTGACCGGCCCGGCACGCCCCTGTCCGATCAGCGCGAGTCGGTCAGTCGGCAGTTCACGTATCACATTTCCGGCCCACTCACGCCAGGCGATACCAAACGCCGTGCGAACCCGTTGCTGAACTTCACCTATCTTCCGTGCGGCCGACAGAACGGCCTGCCGACTCGGCAAACCTCCCGCACCTGAGTGCTTTTCGAAGTTCTTTAGTCCGGTGTCGAGTTCGCCGGTATCGATATCGACGTTCTGGTCACGTAGCGCCGCTACGAGCTCGAGTGAATTCTCTAGGGATGAAAGCAGCTTCTCTGCGTTCTCTACTTCTGTTGCCACCCGCAGCGCGTCGTCTCTGTCCTTGGCGGTGTCGCCTCGCTTACGCGCTTCAGCCTGCAGTTCCAGCGCACGGGCAAAGATCGATCCATTGCCGCTCATTGCGTACCTACCGCCTTCCGCCACCGGTAGATCATGCTCTGGACCTTCGCCGCTGCCGCGTCACCCATTCTGGTTCCCTGGGACGGTTGATCCAGTCGTTCGGTGAGCCATTCATCGCAGATCTTTAATAAGTCGAAGATGGCCGGCAGGTCGGGCCCCCGGTCGACAGCTGCGGTCGTGAGTTCGGCCAGCAGGCGAGTCCCGTCGTCAGCGGCGGCATCGATAGCATCGAGGTCTTTGCGCAAGCGGGTTACTGAGCGGGAGTCGGCACCACGCACTTCGCTCAGAAGCTTGTAGAAGTCAGCCGGATCGGTAATGGCGCTTGGACCCAGCGCTACGCTTTGGGCCTGCTCAAACGCTCCCTCGACGGCGTCCAGTGTCTCTGAGAGTGTCGTTCCCTCTGGTAGCAGGCGCGCTAGTGTGTCATCGACCTGCCGGAGGTCTTCAACATGGATCTGCGCCAACCGCGGAATCTGCGCTAGTCCACTCGGACTAGCTACGGCCTGTAGTGCCGCTGGCATCTGATTAGGTGGTTGCCATCGCCATGCCTTGGCGGCCTCACGCACCAATGGCAACACTCGTGCCCCGTCGATCATTCGGGGGGCACCGCTTGTGCCGCGTTGAATACCGACCAGTCTGCGCAATTCGCTCACCATGTCCGGTCGCGCCTTGCGATGCTCGCCGTAGTATCGCACCCACGATTCGGAGCGGAAAGATACATCGCGCAACTCCCAATCGATGCCATCATGGAGGACTGCGGCCACAAGTTCGTCATCGGTCATTCCTGGCCAAGCCCGCCCACACAACACCGCACCAAGCAGTGATGCACTGAACCAGGCAACGAGTGTGTCATCATCCGACTTCCGGATGCGGACCACCTCGGCCTGTGCGATCGGCCCATACTTCTCCGCGATTTGAGCTAGTCGCCGCATCGTTCTGTTAGCGGCGTTTGCGCGTGGCAGGCTTGCGTCTGCCGCGATCAGACCTTTGAAGAAGACCGAGTTCTCTGCGCTGCGGGTGAATCTGATCGGAGCATCTTTTGTTCCGGGAAGACCTTCCGCGTCGGCATCCTCGATCGACACCACAGTCGAGTTAACCGGCCAAGCACGTTTCTTAAGTTCCTCGAGGGGTTCCGCTGTCAACGGTGCATTCCACTGACTTCGATTGAGTACTGCCTGTGCAACGATGCGACGGATCTTCGCAGAAGTGTTCTGCGACAGGGGCTGTCGACCAGCAACCCAGGCGTCAATCTCGCTCAATGCTGCGGTGACCCTCGGGGGCACCTTACTATCGGTGCTAGCTGACTCTGTCTCGCCCTTATTGCGGTCCGGTTCCCCGCCCTTGTCGTCCGACAGGATGTACGGTGCTTCGTCGAGGGAAAGTTCGGGCAGTCCAAACGTGGCGTGGATAGTAGGGTCCAGATTGACTAGATGATCTGGAGAGTCGCCCCAGTATTCAAGTAGCAACTTGCGGCGATCGGCATCTTTGGTGTCACGTTCATTTATCGCGACCTCCACCTCCGGTCGCAACGCTCGTTCGGCGTCCACCAAAGGGAAGTGTTTCTTGAACTGCTGAGCCGGAAACTCGCCGTCAGCAATCTGGTTTGCCTCTTCGAGGACCGGGATTACGACCTGGCCGATAACGGTCCGGGCGTTGAACGCGTCGGAGTTGTCGCCCGGAGTGGGTCGCGCATGGATCGCACGGCGCAATGCCGGCCAGTTTAGCGGGAAGATACCAAAACCGCCCTCAGATGCGCCAAATGCCGCGTGACACGGTTGTCGGAATGGGCACTCGCGACACTTGTTAGGCACTGAATCCCCTTCGCCTACACGGGATTCAATAAGCTTTTCGGTGCCCAGACGGGCAGCATTAAGGTAGCGGCCGACAAATTCGATTGTGTCGGCGCGGCCTCGCTCTGAGGTGTCAAACGAAACGTCTAGGTCATAGACATAGGGCGTCGCGGCGGCAACTCGCGTTCGGACGGTTTCCGCAAGACGCTTGTAGTAGCCCGTCGTCACCGCCATCAGGGTGCGCACTTGCGCAAGTTCCTGCCTCCCTCCGCGAAAAGCAGGCTCAATCAGGGCGTCGAGCAGATCGCGTTGGACGCCCTGGATGACGGCGAAGTCCTCGATCAGCAGAACAATCTCTTTACCCTGGCGCAGATACTCTTTGCGGATGGTAAGCATCGCCTCCTGGAGTTGACCATTGCCCATTCCGAACACTGCCTGCACCGCCGGCGACAACGCCTCTGTCAGCAACTCGGCCGCCGCAATCTGCAGCGACGGCCTGCCGCTCATAACGCGAAGTATGTTGCGCACCTGCCTGGCCGAGTCTTCAATAACGGTGATTTCCGGCAGGTCGCTAACCTGAAACTCGGTGGGCCGATCCGTCTCGCCGTCGGCACGATCGGACAACAGGCTGGCGGCTAACCGCGGGATGAGTGACCCGGCGCGCATGAGGTGACTCTGTACGTTAACGTCGCGGAGCATCAGTGCCAACTTGTCAGGCCCGACTAGGGCTCGGCGCTCTGGACTACTGGGCTCAGCCCCAGCGACGGCGTCAGCAATCGCCCCGATCAACTGCCGCTGCAGTATTTCTTCGTCCACGGTTGCGGCGAACTCGTCGACCTTATCGCGCAGTCTTTTCAGCTCGGCCGAATCGATATCGACACGCTCGAGCAATATCCGGATAAGCGCGCGAAGACTGGTCCTGGCCTTCGGCACGTACACCACTGCGCGGCGCTCGTCGGACTTCGTCTGCTCGGCAATCCACCGAACTAGGTGCGACTTACCGGTACCGGATTCGCCGATCACCGGCATCAGGAGCACACCCACAGGAGACATTCGCGTCAGGAAGTCGTTTTTTACGTCATTCTCCGTCACCTTGTCCCCGTCATCGGCGTCAGCCAAGTCAGGGTGTCGGCGACGAATCCGCAGCGGCACGTGAGTAGCGAAAAATACTGCGGGAGAAGGGGTCACCGCCTCAGTGCTGATCGTGGCGACCGCTGTTTCATGCGACCAACAGACCGGTACTCCGATCGATGCCGTCATGCGGCGGCCTTGATCTCAGCGGCGGAAACTGTCCGCGAACCACTCCCCGCATCGGGGTCCCACAACTGAATCGCATCGGGGGCGTCGGAGCGAGACGTCAACACTAACCAACCGTCGTCATGCCCAGCCAACAACGCCGCTGATAAAGCCTGACTGGCGCCGTCTTCGGGAACGTCAAATCCTAGTACTCGACTGTAGGCCCCGCCTGGCAGAACCGGGAGTTCGTCCAACAGTCCGATGATCAGGTCTTTCGGCGATGGTGCGGTGCTGGCAGGCCACTTGCGCAGTGCCGTCCGACGTACCGCTTTCCGGCAGTCGGGGACGAGCGTCGTGGTGCGCCCCTCGTGCAGTAGTGGAGTCGCAGCGAACCCGAGGGCTTCGGCCCATGCAGGGAAAAATGCCCACCGGGCGGTGTTTTGGAACGGGTTCCGCAACTCGTCGGATACCGCACCAGCTTGGACCTTGCTGAACGTGTTGATGTCGACCGTCTTGTCGGTCGGCAGTGTCATGAAGAAACACAGCGCGCGGAGCAGATCCTTGCCTTCAGTGTTTGAGTTTTCCGCACCGAGAACCTGCACGGGGACGCGATGAAGGATCGCATGGCGCAGAACGTCGTAGAACCCTTCCACGTCATCGGCGGCCAGACCGCTCACCGCTGCGGTCAATGCCAGGTAACCGCCGTCGTCGTCGAGCACTCCAAGTTCCTTTGCGACTTTGACGGTCCTCTCGAAGGTCTTCTCCGTATCGGCGCCGGAATCGAATAGGGAAGGCGGACTGAGAATCGCCTGCACTCGCTCGGTTTTCTGACGCCTACCAGACACTGTTAACAGGTACCGAGTCAGCGCCCAAAGTGGTCTCGGTAGCGCACCTTCGACATTGATTAGCGCAGTCATTTCAGAGTTCCTCAGCCAGTCGGTCCAACCGGACCGTGTTTCCCATTGTCCACATCGGAGTGCCAGGTTTGTCGGGATGGGCCAGGTCAGTGCGATGGATCACGTAAGTAAGGGCTTCGTGGCACAACCGGTCAACGATCATCTCGCCCAGTGGGTCACCGGGCGAAGCTACCCAAATGATCGGGCCGTCGTAAAACTGTAGGAAGAGTTCGTCGGAGTCCAGGATAATCGGGAATGGCGCTGCCGACTTCTGCGCCCACGTCAGTAAGTCTGCGTTTAAGCCGGGCCCACCGACGACTGGTACACCACGTCGCGCGAGGGATGAAATTACGTGTGGAACTAGATCATTGAACTGCTGCTGTTCGTCCCATCGTATGCCCAGCCAATTACTGGATCCGAAGTACTTGGACAGCGGCGGATCGCCAGGGCGACGCCATTGCGGAATGTCTGGCAGTGCCTCGCCGCCGCCTCGACGCAGGCCCTCGTCCGGGTTCACAGGTAATTCCCGGCGGCACCGCGGGCACCCACGACAGTTGACCACTGTACGTAGACGGATGCAGTTGCGGTCGATCCGATAGTAATCAGCGACCTCAGTCGACACGCACCGATTGCCTTCGATCAACTCGCGCATCTTGGCCAGTGCCCTTACTTGCTCATTCTTGACGAGGTCACGTTCGCGGTTGATGACCTCTTTGAAGAATTCCTCGTCGTTGATGCGCACGTGATGCTCGGTGACTTCACGAATGTCGCGGCGCTTGGCCGTTTTATCGTCTTCGTCAGGGATCACGGCCGGCGCATGGAGTGTGATCAGCCCGGCCCGTTCCATAAGGTGCAGCAGACTTGCGTTCCACTGCGCGTTGCGCTTTGACTCCAACTGCAGACCGGGACGGTACTTAGCCAGATCGATGGCTAGACGGCCACCGATCCTAGTGGCGCCGGCGCGCATGGTGTGCCAATGGCGCCAGGACATTTCGTCGGTCATCAGTCGAATGTCATTAACCGCTTTGGCAATACGGTTGTCATCGGACCAGTCTTGGCCCTTGGGACCAAGATAGGCAGCTAAATATGCCACCGACGCCCGGCGGTCCCGACCGGCCCGACCGACTTCCTGATAGTAGCGGTCGATAGTCTCGGGGATCGTCGCATGCACCACTGAGCGAACATCGGAGATGTCCAGGCCAAGACCGAACGCCGCAGTTCCCACGGCAATGTCATAGCGGGTCGGAACGGTCGCCTCATCGGCGTTCTCGCCGCGGAGTCCGGTGACAACGTCGCGGCGTTCGGCATCGGTGGAATCGCCATCAAGTTTTGCGACCCGGTCGAACCCGCGGTCTTTCAGCAGCTCAAACCACTTTGCAGCGTCCTCACGAGTTGTGGTGTAGAGGATCAATGGTCGCGGCAGTCGTCCGACCGCCGTCAGCACGGCTTTTTGGCGGTCGTCCCGATTATCAAAAGTCCTAAAGAAATATGCCGGTTCGCGGCGGGTCGACGCTGCCCACACCACCTCGACGGGGCCGGGTATACCGAAGGACTCCTCAAGCACACGGACTTGTTCGGCGGTCAACGTCGCGCTCATTGCAATGGTGACCAGCTTTTGCCCGGCTGGCGCCGAGGCCAGCCAGTGCCGACGCTTACCGGCGATGCCTTTGAACTCTGGCCGAAACGACGCTCCCCACTGCTCGATCAGGTGAGCTTCGTCGATGACTAGATGGGTCAATCTCCCCTCGGCCGCAGCTAAGTCGAGGGCCGCCCCAAGTCCGGTCATTACCGCTTCCGGCGCCGCGACCACGACAGGTTGGCGACCGTCGCGAATCGCGCCACGGATCTGGGCTTTCGAGGTGTCATCGAGACTTCCGGTATAGGCAAAGCGAGGCACGTCGGGAAAATAGTCACGCAGTCGGCGCTCCATATCCTGAGCCAGGACCACCGTGGGCACGACGATAAGGGCTACACCGCCTCCGGCGCGCACCGCGGGGATCACTGCGGCCAGCGCAACCTCGGTCTTGCCCTGTCCGGTCGGCAGGCACGTGATCAACGTTGACTCGCGTGGCGCGGTCACCGCGGCACGGGCGGCCTGGCGCTGCCCGTCCGAGGTGTAGCTGGGAAAGCCGAGGGTATACGACCAGAACGGGTCTGCAGGAATGAAATTTATTCTAGAGCGCTGCCCCCGATAGACCGGTCCGAGGTCTTCTTCAGCAGTGGTCCGATCGTCGGTCGGCGGCAGCCATTTCTGGGCACTGATATGCGCCGCAGCGCCGTCTGTGAACGCATCGCAATAGCCCTCGTGCCATTGCTCTACCGTCGGCAGTCCCTGGCCCAGTGGCACCGTGATCGACGGAGGCTGCACAGTTCCAGCGCGAGCTTGGCCCTCGAGCAGTAATTGGCGGGTCAGCGCCACCAGATCCCCAGGGTTGACGTGACCGGCGTGGTGCTGGGCAAGCGCGTCACGCAACCGCCGGGTTGTTCCCCACAGCTCCGCATCGCTATTGACGTCGGGATAGGACTGCCACAGTCGTTCGCCGATGGTCAGATCAATCATTGGTCCACTGCCCACCGATGACGCAACTGGCTGCCATCACCCGGATGGCCGGGCGCGCTAGCGCATTGACCACCGCTTCTCTTACCTCGACATCAAACAGATAGCCTTCCGCCTCGGTGATCAGCCGCCCAGCGGCCTGGCGAGCTTCAGCCTGCGCCCGATAGATCGTGAGCAATTGCTGCGCTTCAATCCGCGCCCGGTCCGCCCGGCTAAGCAGCGACGCCTCCTTTGCGAAATTCTCGACAGCACTTTTCTCGGCGGTGCGGACCTGTTCACCGAATCGGTCGAACCCACCGAAGACGTCGGCCAAAATATTCAGCTGCCGGCCGAGATTTTCGTCACGTTGATTGTCGTACCCGCGGTTGAGCCACGTCAGAACCTCTGGCTCCCGGACAAATCCGTCCGCACCGGCGCGCAGCCACACCCGGACCAGAATCGGCGGGAACAGCGCATCGGCGTAACGCCGTAGCGCCAGTTCGCCCTCGCCGTGAAGGTGTTTCACCGCACCGGAGAGGTCGGCTTCCACCAGCAGGTCGAATCCGAAGTATGACACTGGTTCTGATGTCTTTAACCGGCGCAGCATCGCCGAAGCCTGGCCGCGCTCATCAACCTTGATGACGTTCTCCAACCCGGCGATGAACGGATTACCCAATCGGAACAGGCGCAGGCCGGGGCTCCGTAGCGCAACCGTTCGGTTGAACACGCCGCGCATCGATCCGGCCGGTACCCTCCCGAACTGACGGGTCAACATCAATGGGGAAATCAGCGGTTTGCGAAAGGTGTCTACGCCGAACTCGACGATTGATCCCGGTTCGGTCACGGTGAACCGGATACCTCCGCTGTCCCGAGCCACATAGCGGCGCGCATCGCGTTCGTAAGCTTGCCAATTAGTTTCGCTTCGACCGAGTCGTAGAGCGATTTTCTCTCCCAGCGAACTGTCGGAGACGGCGTCCAGTGCGTCCATCACCTGGATTTGCTTGCGTTCCTGGGCAACCGCGCTTGCCACGTCAGCGCGCGCGTCGCGCAGCTGTTGTGGACCGGCACGAACGGCCGTGGCCCACAATTCGGTTTGCAGCTCATCAAGTCGATCCTGGATGGCTGACATTGACGTGGTCCACGCCTCGAAGGCGTAGACCAACAGGTCGGTCCACGCCGCAGGGAAGCTGTGGTCAGTGTCGCCGAGGGCAATGACGAAATGCTCCGCTGGCTTGGCGACAGAACCGAAAGCCACTGCGTACCTGTCGATTCGGCCGATTCGCTGTTCGAGTCGATTTGGCGACCAGGGCAAGCGCAAATGGACTGCCGCGTCGGCTTGTTGAAGGTTGACGCCGTCTTCGGCAGTGGCGTCGGCGACCACCACCCCTCCAGTAGCCCGCCAATGCCGCAGATCGTCGTCGATTTGGTCCGGCGGCAGGGCGATGGTGTGTTCAAAAACTGGGACATTGCAGTACTCGCGAAGTGCAATAGCTACCAATCCCGCGAGTTGCCCCGAACCACAAAACACCACGGTACGTCGGTGCTTTCCGACCACCGGGCACAATTCAGCGATCAGCGTGTCATCGGGTTCGTTTGTTACCCTGAGGGTTTCGGCTTCGAACGGCAACACTTCAGTCTTTTGGAGTATTTCGCGTTCGACAGCGCTCAGGCCGGCGCACTGCGCGGCATGCACATCTCCAGCGACCCGGAACTGCACGACCTGTGCGAAGTCGTCGGACAGTCCGTCGAGTCGTGAGGTTAAGACGGCCAGCACGTCACCATAGTCGGCAAGCGCCGCATCCGCTTTGTCACGTTCGTCGGTGTGGTCGAGAATCCAGGCCGCGACCTGCTGTTGCCACTCCAAAAGCGCGTCACCGGCGGCAGGTGCCGCCCGGGTGAGCAACGTCGGCGGTCGGCGACCAGTAACATCGAACGGCAAAAGACTCTCATTGACGTCATTGATCACTCTTGCCCGGCGGTGCCGGATGGTTCGGCGATGCAATCGATAAGTTTCCCCGAGGTGAGCGCGCAGGGCATCCAGTGCCTCGCCGAGTGCGGGGCGGTGGGTCTCGTCGCGCAGGAATGCCTCCTCATCGAGGAAGTCCAACACCTTGGCCGACAACGACTCGAATCTCGGATCTGCAGGCAGCATTTCACGGATCTCGACGATGGAGGACGGCAGCAGCGATTCAAACCCGGGGTCGAGCGTATCCATGGCGTTAGCCAAGTTCCGGTGCTGCGCGAAACGCTCTGTGAACGCGGGTCGGTCTTCCCACCGGTACACATGCGGGTCGAGTAGGTGCAGCAGGGCAAGTTGCCGATCGGCGCGGGCAGTCGAGGGCGTTGCCGATAACAGCAGCAATCGGTGCACCGAGTGAGCCAGGTTGGCCAACTGCGGATAAGGCACCACGCGCGGATCGCCGCTTCGGGTTAGGAAGTGGACCTCGTCGACGACCACTAAGTCGTAGCCGTGGTAATCAACCCACTTGTCCGGGTTCTCGTGGCTAGAGATTCTGACAGTGGCTTTCGCAAAGTCGTCGATAAAGAACTTGGTACGCAATTCTTCTTGCCACTGCCGCCGCAGGACCTCCGGTGCCAGCACAGCGATCCGCGCCTCCGGGTAGTCGATGAGTTGTTGGCGGATGATCAACCCGGCTTCAATGGTCTTGCCAAGCCCTACCTCGTCGGCGAGGAGGTAGCGCTGCACCGGATCGGACAACACCGTCAGCGCGGCGTCGATCTGGTGCGAATAGATTTCGACTGCCGAAGAGAGCACCGCGGTGAAACTTGCGCAGGCTTGCCGTTGATGAATCATCGAATGAAGCATTGGGAGTCGCGCATCTCGGTAATAGGGCGATTCGATTGCGCCGGCTACCAGCACCTCTGCAGGGGACGTAATCGGCTTCTCCCACCGCACTCGCAACTGGTCCGCAGGGATTATGCGATCCCAATCGCTGTCAGGGAATCGCACGGCATAGCCGTTACCAGCCTGGGCCATCACCCGACCTGCCTCCCAGCGCCCGGTATCAGGGTCGAGACGGTAAACGCGTTGCTCGACAGGTAGTCGGACCGGAGTGCACTGATCGACCGGCAGTTGCCAGGTCTTGGCATTCGGGTTGGCCGGTGAATCAAAGGCTTCGACGACTAGAACGCCGTCGTTGCTTTCGGATACACGACCCAGCCCTGGAATGTCGAGGTGAGCAACGAAGGTACCCGGCTCAAATGACACGTTTGCAGCTTAAGGGACCAAACATGAAAGGTCTGCTGCACCAGGGTTGACAGTTTGACCTCACCCACCGTTTGGTTCCAGATTCGTGATCGCGCTCATCGAAAATCCCCAGGATTGTGCTCGTCAAGATTCTCCACACGTAACAGATCGACGACTTCGGCACAGTCTGGCCACGTGCTAACGCAGCCCGATTCGCGTTGGTATGCTAGCCAAAGGTGAATTCCCGCAACAGGCTTCCGATAGTCGACGCTGCATACACACCGTTCAACAAAGTCTCATCCCGGCAGAGCGCGGTTGCGTCCAGCAGAGTGGTGTACGAGTCGGACCTGATGAGCGGTACCGGCGTGTCGTAGCCGAATGATTGAAGGTCATCGCGTGATTCTTCGAGAGACCCGCAAAAGTCACTCGAGCAAAGGAATCGACGCGATGACCACTGCCTACAATATCGACCTGCCTACTGTGCTGGCCGAACGACTCACCACCGCCCACCCCGATGTGCTGCGTGAGCTGCTGGCCACGTTCATC